>JBGPSO010000185.1:0-3708 GCA_041490145.1 Atribacterota bacterium | reverse complement strand
TGTAGGGGTACGATGCCTGTCTGCGTGCGTACACGCACAGGTAGACATCGTGCCCACAGGAGAAATTAGGAATAATATGTCGAGGACAAAATTCCTGTCTGCGTGGCGGACACGCACAGGCAGGCATTGTGCCCCTACAACATAATTATAACCAAAAAATCATAATTTACTATAAAATTATCTACAACGCATCATATATAAAATCTGTTGAAAATATTTTTGGCTTTTTGGGAAATAACCAATAAATTATTTTTAAAAAAAATAAATAAAAAGAAGGATTTTTCAAAATAATGTAGAATAAAAATATAAAGAGATAAACGGAAAAGATAAAAAATATTTTTTAGATTTTATGAATTCTTTTCTATCTTTAAAAAATTATGGTATAATTAAGTCAAAATATAAAAATAAATATAACTTTATTTTTTTCTTCCAGGAGGATAGAGGGTGTGCGGATAATATCTATTGCTAATCAAAAAGGTGGAGTAGCAAAAACCACTACGACTATAAACTTGGGGGCAAGTTTAAGCTCATTAGGGAGAAAGGTACTATTAATTGATTTAGATCCTCAAGCTCATACTACTTTAGGCTTAGGCCTTGAACCAGATAATTTATCTAAAACTATGTTAAATGTCTTAGAACCATATCGGTCTAAAAATAAATTAAAATTAGAAGAAATAATAATAAAATTAAAGATAGCAGGAGGAGACAATTTATTTTTAGCTCCTTCTAATATTGATTTTGCCAGTGCAGAGTACAAACTTATAGACCAAATAGGCAGGGAAGATTTTTTAGGAGCTAGTATTAGGGAGTGCAAAATTCCTTTTGATTATATAATTATTGATTGTCCACCCTCTTTAGGAATCTTGACCGTAAATGCTTTGAAAGCATGCAATGAAGTTATTATTCCTATGCAACCCCATTATTTTGCTCTTCGAGGTATACAAGAATTTATGGAGACAGCAGAAATTGTAAGAAGGAATTTAAATCACCATTTAAAAATAAATATTTTAATTACCATTGCTGAAACAAAGAGTAATTTAGCCAAGGAAGTTATAGCGGAGATAAAACAATACTTTAGTGATAAGTTACTTAAAAATATGATAAGAAAAAATATAACTTTAGTAGAGGCCAGTAGTCAGGGAGTGCCTGCATTATATTATAGTCCAAATTCTCATGGAGCTATTGATTATTTTAAACTTGCTCAGGAGGTGATATCGTTTGAAAAAGAAGAGATTAGCGCGGGGATTTAGTAAAATTTTAGATTATAAAGAAGAATTAATTAGAGATACTTCAGCGGATATTATAGATGAAGTAGAAAATCAAAATAACGTTGATGAATTAGCAAAAAAACCTACTAAAACTCCTAAAAAAGAATTACAAAAATTTGTAAATATTAAAGTAGTTGGCGTGGGAGGTGGAGGAAATAATGCTATTCGGGAAATGGCTAAACAGGAAATGAATAGTCTTGATCTAATAGCTATAAATACAGATCTGCAAGCTCTATCCCTATCTCAAGCTGGACAAAAGATTCAAATTGGTAAATCTCTAACTAATGGTTTAGGCGCCGGGGGTAACCCTGAAATAGGTAAGAAATCAGCTGAAGAGGATAAAGATAAGATTTCTAAAGTTTTAGAAAAAGCAGATATAATTTTTATTACCGCTGGCATGGGAGGAGGGACAGGAAGTGGAGCTTCTTCGGTTGTAGCAAAGATAGCAAAACAATATGGTATTTTAACTATAGGTGTAGTAACTAAACCCTTTACTTTTGAAGGTAAAAAGAGAAAATTACAGGCAGAAACAGCCATAGAAGAATTAAAAAATGAAGTAGATGCTTTAATTACGATTTCTAATGATCGTTTATTGAAAATAATTTCTAAAGATACTTCTATGAAGAATGCTTTTGAAATGACTGATAAAGTATTGCTTCAATCTGTACAAGCGATATCTGATCTGATTACCATTCCTGGTTTGATAAATTTAGATTTAGCTGACGTAAGAGCAGTAGCGAAAGATGCTGGTTTATCCTTAGTTGGTATCGGAACGGGAAAAGGGAAGAAGAAGGCAAGTAGTGCAGCAAAAATGGCTATCTCTAGTCCTTTATTAGAAGTATCCATAAAAGGGGCGAAATCATTATTGATTAATGTTACTGGTGGCTTAGATATGTGTTTATTTGAAATAAATGAAATAGTTGATATTATATCTAAAGCAGTCGGCCAAGATACTAATATTGTCTTTGGAGCAATTATTAATGAGGAAATGCAGGACGAAATAAGAGTATCAGTTATTGCTACAAAGTGTGAAAAAAATATTGAGGAAGAAGTAAAGAAAAAAGAATTACCTAAAGAAAATTATATAGAAAAAGATAATATTAAGATAGAAGATAAATTTAAATTAAAAGATAAATTGGTAGATGATAAAGACTTAGAGATTCCTGCTTTTTTAAGAAAAAGAATTAAAGGTGATATATCAAAAGATTCTCCGAAATCGAAAAAGTTTTTATTTTAGAATATCTTTGCAAATTTAAATTATGATTTTTTTTATTTCTACTTTTTTATAATTTTGTCTATCCTCATAAATTAGTGGGATGTTAAATTAATTTTACACTCGTTTAAAATAAATTTTGGTGCAATTATTCTTATGAAAAACGAAAAAAGAAGGCAACTTTCTTTTATTACCTATGAAGCATTCCAGAAAATCAAAAAAAACGATCCCCTAAAGATTATTTTTGAATCCATAGACTGGGCTTTTATTTATCCCTTAATTAAAAGTAAATACGTTACTAAGAAAGAATTGATTTATAATCCAGTTGATCTATTTAAAGCTCAACTTCTAATTTGGTTAGGTGAAGTAAAATCAAACCGAAAATTAGCTGAGAGCTTACAATTTAACTCACGGTATTGTGTCCTTTGTGGCTTTGACAGCTTTCTTAAAACTCCCGCTCATTCTACTTTTTCTTACTTCAGGAAAAGAATTGGAAAAGATATTTATTTTAAAATTCTACACCGTTTAATTGCCCAAGTAGTAGTTGTAGCCGGAATAAATCAAATAAATATAAATAGCAATATAGTTCATATCGTAACATATTCTGATAAAAATAAAAAGAAAAGTTGTAATTGCAGTGGTAGTAGTGGAAGATGTAAGTATAATCAAAAAAAGAGACACTTTAAAGATAGAACTAATGTAAAGGTGATTACTAAAAATTTTGTAGCCTTCGGGTTTAAAGTTCAAATGATAATTAATCTTAATTCTCAATTACCGGTTGAAATTATAGTTAAACCAAAGAACAAAGAAATTTTAATTTAAATGTGACTAACTCTACCGGTAGTTCTTTCCGAGTTAATTGGTGGTCATGGAATTCAATGGGGAGAACTATCAGCCCTGTTTCTAATTGCAATTATTCCTGGAGTTATCTTAGTAGTATTTTTCCAAAAATACTTAGTGAGGGGCTTAACCTTTGGAGCGGTAAAAGGATAGTTGGTGGTGATTAATTTGAAAAAAAGTAAAATCGTAATTGTAGGAAGCTATAATACAGATTTAATGTCTAAGACTCCCTGGCTTCCAAAACATGGAGAGACTGTGTTAGGTGGACCATTTAAATTGGGTCCAGGAGGAAAAGGCTCTAACCAGGCTGTAGCGGCATCAAGATTGGGTGCAGAAGTTCATTTTATAGGTTGTGTAGGAGAAGATTATTTTGGTGAGATTGCCAGA
>JBGPSO010000184.1:0-3709 GCA_041490145.1 Atribacterota bacterium | reverse complement strand
TAAATATCCAGGAAAGGAGGAGTGAAAAATGAATACTTACTTTATGTTTGGAAAATATTCCGCTGAGTCTATAAAGGGAATAAGTGCTGAACGCACGAAAAAGGCTAATGATATTATTTTAAAACTTGGTGGTAAGATAGTTGCTCAATATGCACTACTAGGGGATAAGGATCTAGTTTTTATTGTGAATTTACCGGATGTAGAAGAGGTAATCCAAGCTTCCACAAATTTGCATAAGCTAACCGGTATTTCCTTTTCTTCCGTCCCAGCTATAACTATAGAAAAATTCGATAAAATTCTGGCCTAAAAATATTAATGTAATCTATCGAAAGATATGACTTTTGCAAAGCTAATCAGAATTATACAATGGAACAGAGAACCGTCCCCTGTTTCAGTCCGAGGGTTGTAGGTTCGAATCCTACCCGGGGAGCCTTGACTTTTTCAAGCCCTTTGGCCTTTGCTGAAGGGCTTTTTTATTTTTAAAGAAAAGAAGGATTTAATCATTTTATCTTAAGAGGAACTGCCTTATTGAACTTAATAACTAGAATTAAAAACATATTTGTCATCTTCTGTGTAAAAGCACGTCATTTAATATTTTCTCTCAAATTAAAATCCTTATTTTATAATCATTTCAAATTATAAGTTGGCGACACTTTGTCGTATTTTTTATTAAATGTTGACAAATTCTATTAAAAGTATAAACTAAAAAAAGCCTGAGTTCGGATATAAACAAGTTATATGCCATTAATTCCTAATATTTCGGAGGGAATTATAACGGCGACATCCATGTCACCGTAAAAGTATATTGTATAAAATAATAAACTATAGCATCACGAAGTTCTTGGAGGAACACAAAATGAGCGATGAAGAGCATAATATTCACGATTTTGATATTGCATTAATTCACGAATATTTTTCCAGTATGGATCGTCAAGGCCCAGGAAGCCGGGAAGCAACAATAAAAGCATTGAGCTTTATTGATAATATACACGAAAAATCAAACATTGTTGATCTTGGTTGTGGTACTGGAGGTCAAACTATAGTTTTGGCTCAAAACACTCCAGGGAATATTACAGCCATTGATTTATTCCCTGGTTTTATCGACAAACTAAATGACAATGCACAAAAATTGAATCTTCAAAGCAGAGTTAAAGGCGTTATTGGTTCAATGGATAAACTTGATTTTCAATTAAATGAATTAGACCTTATTTGGAGTGAAGGAGCAATATATAATATTGGTTTTGAAAAAGGTATGAATTATTGGAATAAGTTTTTGAAAAAAGGTGGCTATGTTGCTGTTACTGAGGCATCATGGTTTACAGAAGAACGGCCAAAAGAAATATTTGATTTTTGGAATGAAGCATATCCTGAAATAGACACCATTCCAAATAAAATTGCTCAAATGCAAAAAGCAGGCTATGTTGTTATGGCATCATTCATATTGCCTGAAATTTGCTGGATTGACAATTTTTTTGTTCCGGAAATAACAGCACAAAAAATATTTTTGGATAAATACAAAGGTAATAAATCTGCCGAAGAATTCGTAAAATACGAAAAGCATGGAGCTGAATTTTATAATAAGTATAAAGAATATTATGGGTACGTATTTTATATTGGAAAGAAAATATAGAAGCCCCGCCAGCGTCCGTGCTGACGGCTAACTTAGCGGAATTAACGGCATATAACAGCGTTTACCCGATTCCGTTCCCTTCGGTCACTCCACCCATTCAGTTGTAATATTTCCCTTAAAAGTTCTGAAAGCGTCCAATAGGGGGAGCCTGACCATTCCAGCCCTTTAGCTTCGTTGCTGAAGGGCTTTTTTTTCCAATATTTTACAAATTCTAAACTTTAGGTCTTGCTTTAATATTGAAGAATTAACTGATTTAATCTAATATTTTCTATCCCTATATCCTCCTTAAAAGTTCTAAACGTTTCCAATAGGGGGAGTTGGAAAGGATTCGAACTTTTAAATCTGTAAAATATAGATGTGTTAACTCAATAATTCAATAACTTTTTTTAATTTTCGTAAGGGTTGAAATTTATCTCCCATTTTTATTATAAATAATTATATTCATATGACAGAAGGACTCGGTCTTTTGGTGCAAAGAAATACCTGGATTCCCGCTGAAGTTTACACTCACGAAAGTGGGTGCAGGAATGACGTATAACCCTTTATTTACAATGGTTTTAGACCCCCTTCAGGAATGCCCTAAATATGCACGTGGAGTGCCTTTAAACGCGCTTCAATTTTAGATAAATTGGCAATTACGACCCCTGTTTTTAGCCTATTTTTGCCTCCCCAAAACTCTGTAATCCTTATAAATAGCCACTTACAGATTTTGAAGGGGTGAAAATTTAGCTAAAAAAAGCCATTTTCGAGGGGTAAAACCATTACTCGACCTAAAATTATGCGCCACAAGCGATATCTCGCATTCTGCCTTTGAAACCCTTATATTATAAGGCTTTCCTCTTGCTATAAATTAGCTAAAATCATATACTTTGAGCTCCCACCATCCTCTTGAGATTTCAATATAATAAGATAGGGGCAGGGCGCATTTTGAAATATACAATATAGATGTTTATGTTAAATTATATCTCATATTAACTACTAATTTATATTTGTTTTAAAAAATATTTATCAAAAAGAAGGATTTCTAATCATAATATAGTATACACTAATGGGGGTATATGAGCTAATAGTTAATTATTTTTTATTCGGGAAAATACTTTTTTAATTATTGCAAAGTTAAAAGTAAATTTTTAGGAATATTAGGAAATTTTTCGAAAATTATATAAAAATGGAGGAAAATAAAACCATGATTAAAACTTTAAAAGCTCAGGCTAAATGGATTCAAGGTACTAAAATAGAAAGTGAAACTAGAGGATTAAAAAATATTATAGATAAACCTTTAGAAGAGAATGGTACTAACTTAGGGCCTAAACCTTCTGAATTATCTTTAGAGGCCTTGGGAGGGTGTATTCTCTTTGCCTATCTATATGCTGCTGAAAAACTGAGAGTTGACATTGAGGATTTAAAAGTAGATTTAGAAGGAGATGTAGTTCCTGGAGGGTGGACTGATGAGCAGAATATAAAAAGAGCGGGTTTTAAGCAGGTTAGATTTATAGTACAGGTAAAAACTAATAATTCTAAAGAAAAAATTGAACAAGTACATCAGTTAGCTCAGAAAGTATCACCTATGTTTGATAATTTTAGCCATTCAGTAAAATTAGAAGGCACTTTTTCTATTCTCTAATTTTAGTAAGTATTTTCCAAAATATATCCAACTAAAAATTCTTTAGGAATAACAGGGGCAGACACCTATTTTTTAAGAGATAAATTGACAAAAAGAATATTTCTTTTGGAAAACATTAATTCCGACAACGGTTGTATTAGTTCAATAATTCGGTAACTTTTAGCGGAAGAGCGCCAAGAAGCTCTATATTTCTTGCAGGGTGAAAGTCCCTGTTGGGCAAGGTCTAGCCAACCACCCATATCGAGTGTTGCATTGAAATGGGTAACCATTAGATGAAGCGTACACAGGGAAACAGATAGGCCATAGGGAAGACCGTACTTCCTGAAGTGAATTATACAGCCTCGTAAATAAAGATTAATGCAGATGGCGACGTCGTTTTCGGTAACGGAAGCCTATACAAAAGAATCGCATATGGCGAGATTCTAAAGAGGGTCTGTCGGGGTCTTGGCACATGG
>JBGPSO010000183.1:0-3715 GCA_041490145.1 Atribacterota bacterium | reverse complement strand
TTTGTCTTTTATTTATTACTTGGGCTAATGACGTGGGAGCTTATATTATTGGTATTAACTTTGGGAAAAATAGAATATATCCTAAAATAAGTCCCAAGAAATCTCTTGAAGGGTCAGTTGGAGGGATTTTATTTAGTATCATTATTACCTTTGCTTTAAGAAGTTGGTTAAATTTATCTTTTAATAAGTTGATTTCTCTTGGGTTGATATTATCAATAGTAGGCCAACTTGGAGATTTATTTGAATCTGTATTAAAAAGAGGTTCTGGAGTTAAAGATTCAGGAAAGTTAATCCCTGGCCAGGGAGGCATATTAGACTGTTTTGATAGTTTATTATTTACAGCTCCCATATTTTATTATTATATAAAATTACTAATTTAATATAAATAAATATTTTTGAAAGTGTATAGTCTAATTATGAAAAGAAAAATTGTTATTTTAGGTTCAACAGGTTCAATAGGAAAACAAACCTTAGAGGTTATCCAAAAATATCCTAATGAATTTGAGGTAATAGGCTTAAGTGGTTGGGAAAATATAACTCTACTTAAAGAGCAGATAAATATTTTTAAACCAAAAATATCGGTGGTTAAAAATGAGTATATAGCTAAAAAATTGAAAAAAGATTTAAATAACTTAAGTGATATCAAAATATTTTGGGGAATCGATGGTTTAGTAAAAGTGTCGGTTTTAGATGAAATAGATATTGTTGTAGTTGCAATAACTGGAATAGCAGCACTTATACCAACTTATGAAGCTGTATTACATAGAAAAAAGATTGCTTTAGCCAGCAAAGAAACGATGGTAGTTGCTGGTGAAATATTAATGAAGGAAGCAAAAATAAGAAATACAAATATTTTGCCTATAGATAGCGAACCTAGTGCAATTTTACAATGTTTAAAGAATGAACAAAAAGATTTTGTAGAAAAAATTATTTTGACTGCATCTGGAGGGCCAATTTATAGTTTAACTGAATCCGCATTAAAAACTGTTTCAATTGAAGATGCGTTAAATCATCCCAATTGGAAAATGGGGAAAAAAGTTACTATTGACTCAGCAACCTTAATGAATAAGGGATTAGAAGTAATTGAAGCGAAATGGTTTTTCGATATTCCAACTAATAAGATAGAAATTGTAATTCATCCTCAAAGTTATGTACACTCAATGGTTCAATTTATAGATGGTACTATTTTGGCTCAATTAGGTGAGCATGATATGAAAATTTCGATTCAATTTGCTTTATTTTATCCAAATAGAATTTATAATAACTTTAATCGATTAGATTTAACAAAAGTTAACCAATTAACTTTCAAAAAACCTAATTTTAATAAATTCCCTTGTCTTAAACTTGCCTATCAAGCTATAGACTTTGGAGGAACAATGCCGGCAGTATTAAATGGGGCAAATGAAATTGCGGTTAATGCTTTTTTGAATAATCAGATAAGTTTGCCAGAAATTCCAATAATTATTCAAAATACAATGAAAAATCATAAACCAAAGCTTAATCCAAGTATTAGTGATATTTTAAATGCTGACTACTGGGCTAGACAAAGAGCTTTATATTTGTGTACAAATCAATAATAATTAATTTTGGTGAATAAAATTGTTAACTATAATAGCATTTATTTTCGTATTTAGTATATTAGTTTTTTTTCATGAATTTGGTCATTTTATTGCTGCTAAAACATTCGGGGTAAGGGTATATAAATTTGCCTTTGGTTTCGGACCAAAAATATTTGGATTTATAAAAAATCAAACAGAATATATTATATGTTTAATTCCTCTCGGCGGTTTTGTAAAAATGGCTGGTGAAATAGGACAAGAGGAGGTAAAAGATACATCAGAAAAATTAGCAGAAGAACAGAGATTTGATAAGAAATCTTTAGGAATTAGAGCGTTAATTATATCTTTAGGCCCTTTTATGAATATCATTACTTCAATTATTATATTCAGTCTCATATTTTTTGTTAACGGAATTCCGATTACTACCAATAATGTTTATACAGTTATAAAAAATGGATCTGCTGATCAAGCTGGGATACTTCCGGGAGATAAAATAATTGCTATTAATTCAAAAGAAATAGATAATCCTGATGAAATTGTTAACATTATAAATAAAAGTTCTGGAGAAATTTTAAAACTAACCTTGGACAGAGATGGGGAAAATATTGATATATTTGTAACCCCACAATATGATGTTAATTATAAAAAAGGATTAATAGGAATTACTTTTAAAATATTAATTAAAAAAATTAATATATTTTATGCTTTTCTTAAAGGCTTAACAATTACTGGAAATATTATTAAATTAATTTTTTCAAATGTAATAGAGATGATTAGCGGGAAAATACCAATTGAAATAGCAGGACCTTTGGGTATAGCTCAGATGACGGGAGAAGCAGTAAAATTAGGTTTCTTGAATTTGTTATATTTTACTGCAATTTTAAGTATCTTTATAGGATTATTTAATCTTCTTCCTATCCCAATCTTGGATGGTGGTTATATTATAATTTTAACTATAGAAAAAATAAGGGGTAAGCCTTTGGAGGTTGAAAAAATCAACTTTATGTATTTAGTTGGAATATCTCTAATGATAGTTATTTTTGTAATTTCTACTTACAAGGATATTTTAAGGATTTTCGCTAAATAGAAAAATAAGGAAATAAGATAAGATGTATGCGAGAAAACAAACTAAAAGCATAAAAGTGGGTAACTTATTAATTGGGGGGAATGCTCCGATTTCAGTTCAATCAATGACCAATACTGATACGAAAAATATACCAGATACAGTATCCCAAATAAAAAGAATGGAAAAAGAAGGTTGTGAGTTAGTAAGAGTGGCAGTTCCAGACCTGGAATCATGTTATTCATTACCTTTAATAAAAAAAGAAATTAATATACCCTTAGTTGCTGATATTCACTATGATTATAAATTAGCGCTAAAAGCTATCGAATTAGGTGTGGATAAGTTACGAATAAATCCTGGAAATATTAGAAACTATGAAAAAATTAAATTAATTATAAATTCAGCCAAGAAAAAAAATTTACCTATTAGATTTGGTATAAACTCAGGTTCATTAGATAATAATATACTAAAGAAATATAAAAAAATAACTCCTCAAGCTTTAATAGAAAGTGCTGTGAATATGGTCAAGATATTAGAAGAAGTTAACTATCATAATATAATTTTCTCTATTAAATCTACCAACGTAATTGATACTATTGAAGCAAATTATATTTTTTCCTCAAAATACAATTATCCTTTGCATCTAGGCATTACTGAAGCAGGTCCTCCTTTTCAAGGCATTATTAAATCATCTGTTGGGATTGGTTCACTATTATTCCAAGGAATTGGGGATACTATCCGAGTATCACTTACTTGCGATCCGATAGAAGAAATAAAAGTAGGTTATGAAATATTAAAAGCTTTACATCTCAGACAAAGAGGTACAAATTTAATTTCCTGTCCTACTTGTGGAAGATGTAAAGTAGACCTCAATAAAATTATAAAAAAAGTTGAAAGACAGATTTGTAATATTGACAAACCATTAACTATTGCAGTTATGGGTTGCATGGTAAACGGTCCAGGTGAAGCAAGAGAAGCAGATATAGGAATTGCAGGAGGTAGCAAGTGTGGTGTATTATTCAAGAAAGGCAAAATCTTTAAGAAGGTGAAAGAAGAAGAGATTGTGAAAGTTTTGATGGCGGAAATAAAAAAG
>JBGPSO010000182.1:0-3731 GCA_041490145.1 Atribacterota bacterium | reverse complement strand
TCCAAAGCTTTAACTAAATCAGCTAATTCTAATACAGTCATTTTTTCTATCTTCTTTAATATTTCATCTGACAATTCTTCTGAGACTGCTGATTCTTTTTTTATATCAATTTTTTCTGTTTCGTTGCTAACTACTTCTTTTTTTTCTTCTTTTAATGCTTTTTTCCTTTCTACCATTTATTTCACCTCCTTCCAATATATTATCTCGAATCTCGCATTGCGAATAGCAAATAGCGAATAAATTTTTTTATTTACTCATATAGACGATACGCAATACTAGATATAATTTTTTCAAATAAAAAAAGATACCTTAGATTTTTTTTTCTTTTTCTTCTTTAATAGCTTCCAAAGTATAAATTAATCCTCTCAATGGACCCTGCAAAACAAACACCAAAGAATAAAGAGGAGATTTAACTCCAGCGACTATCTGTGCAATAAGAACATCTTTTGAAGGTAGAGATGCTATCTCTATAACTTTCTCTTGATTTAAAAATCTGCCTTCTACTAAACCAGATTTAATCTTTAAATCAATTTTATTTTTTTTAAAGTACTCATTTAGTAATCTCGCCGGTGCTACTCCATCGTCACTACTAAAAGCTATTGCAGTACAACCCACTAAATCTTTAGTAAGATCCTTTATATTCAACTCTTCGCTGGCTTTTTCAATTAAAGTATTTTTAGCTACTCTAAATTCTACCTTCTTTTCTTTTAACTCATCTCTAAGGCTATTAATCTGGGATACATTCATTCCTTGATAATCTGTTAAAATTATTCCTTTAGATTCCTTTAATTTTACTATTAAATCCTGAATTATCTTTTTTTTAGAATCTTTACTTAAAGCCAAAATTTACCCTCCTTTCTAATCTTAAAATTTTTGATAATAAAAAACCTCCCTTAGACTTAAATCTATAAGGAAGGTGAAGCTAATAATCTTTAATTATTTTATTCTCACCTCGGCGGGAAGATATTCTAATATCTATTAAGTTATTTCCTAATAACTCCTGCTGTCTAAGGTATGTTTAAATTTTAATATATTTCTTATTCTATATTTTTTTGTTTTTCCATCCAAGCACCTATCTTTTGTTGATCTAGATGTATTCCTGGACCCATAGTTGATGAAATAGCAATACTTTGTATATATCTTCCTTTAGAAGACGACGGCTTAGCTTTAATTATAGCATCTACAAAAGTTATAAAATTTTCCAATAATTTTTTTTCATCAAAATTCGTTTTCCCTAAAGGTGCATGAATTATGCCAAATTTATCCGCCCGATATTCTACTTTTCCTGCCTTTATTGATTTTACAGCATTTTTTATATCAAAAGTGACATTTCCTATTTTAGGATTAGGCATTAAACCTCGGGGTCCTAAAATTTTACCTAATCTACCTACTATTTTCATCATATCTGGAGTTGCTACAGTAGCATCAAAATCAGTCCAGCCTTTTTGTATTCTTTCGGCTAAATCTTCTGCTCCTACAATATCTGCTCCAGCTTCTTCCGCTTCTTTTACTTTTTCGGCTTGAGCAAAGACAACAACTTTCACTTTTTTACCTGTACCATGAGGTAAGTCTACTGCCCCTCTTACTTGCTCATCTGAACGACGTGTATCAATGCCTAACTTAATCGCAATATCGATAGATTCTTCAAACTTTGTCCAATGAAGTTCTTTAACCAAATTAAAAGCTTCTTCAGGTTCATAAAATTTATCTTTCTGATACTTTTTAATAGCCTCTAAATATTTCTTACCTCTTTTTTTACTCATTTATTTTCCTCCTTGTGGTGTTAATGGATTTTATCCTTCCACACAATTTTATAATTAATTATTTTCTATCTCTATACCCATACTTCTGGCAGTGCCTTCAACTATTTTTACAGCACTTTCTAAGTCTTTGGTATTTAAATCGGATATCTTACGTTTAGCAATTTCTTCAATTTTAGCCCGAGATAATTTTGCTACTTTTTCTTTGTTTGGAGTACCCGACCCTTTTTCTATTCCTGCTGCTTCTTTTAATAAAAATGCTACAGGAGGCTTCTTGCAAAAAAAAGTAAAAGACCTATCTTCATATACGTTAATAACTACAGGTATAATAGTACCCACTTCCTTTTTTGTCTTTTCGTTAAAAGCCTTACAAAATTCCATAATATTTAAACCATGTTGACCTAAAGCTGGTCCTACAGGGGGTGCAGGGTTAGCATTACCAGCTGGTATTTGCAATTTTATTACGGAAACCATTTTCTTAGCCATTAAATTCCTCCTCAATTATGTCTAATTAGTCGTTAGTGAATAGTCATTAGTATTTAGTTAGCTGGTTACTTGGTTAGCTGGTTGAATTAATTTCAAACTAATTAATCAGTTAACTAAGTGACTAACTAGTGTAAATTGTTTTTAGTTTTTCGCTTTAAGTTTTTAAATGATTAATTTAATATTTCTCTATATCATTAAAACCTAACTCAACAGCTGTTTCTCTACCAAAAATAGATAGAAAAACTTTCAATTTACTTTTTTCATAATCCACTTCTTTAACTTTTCCAGCGTAACCAGTAAATGGACCGATGACAATTCTAATATTTTCTCCTACTTCAATATCTAACTTAGGTGCTTTTTCACCTTTTCCCATCTGTTTTAATATATTATCTATTTCGTTTTCTTTTAAAGGTACTGGTTTACCTCCCGAGCCTACAAATCGAGTAACCCCTGGAGTATTTCTGACTACTTGCCAAGAATCATTATTTAATATCATTTCTACTACTACATATCCTGGGAATACTTTTTTCTGTACATATTTTCTTTTACCAGATTTTACTTCTAAGACTTTTTCAGTAGGTATTAACACTTGAAAAATCTGATCTTGCATTCCCATGGACTTAACTCTTTGCTCTAAATTTACTTTTACTTTATTCTCATAACTTGAATAAGTATGTACTACATACCATTTTTTTTTATTTGAAGCCATTACAACTAATTAACTCTCTTCCTTTTAACATAAAATAGCAAATATTCATTAGATTTTACTTCATAAATAAAGTTAATATTTTGGTAAAAACTAAATCAATCAATCCAATAAAAACAGAGGCAATAATTATTGTAAAAACAACCACAATTGTGCTATTTTTTAGTTCTTTCCGACTAGGCCAGATGACTTTTTTTAATTCAGCTATAGCTTCTTTTATAAAATTAATTATTTTATTAAAAAACTTTTTTGATTTCATCTTACTCCTAATTTGCTTATTATTTTTTTCTCTTTATAATAAAATAAAAAAATGGCAGGCCCGGCAGGATTTGAACCTGCAACCCCTGGATTTGGAGTCCAGTGCTCTGCCGTTAGAGCTACGGACCTTAATATTACTTATATAAAAGTATCCAATTAAATTTATTTTATTTCCTTATGTAAAGTATGAGTTTTACAAAACTTACAATATTTTTTTAGTTCTATTCTTTTTAGAGTATTTTTCTTATTCTTATATTTATTGTAATTTCTATTTTTGCACTCATTACAAGCTAAAACTATTCTTTCCCTCATTAAAATATCTCCTAATAAAATCGCACAAGACTAAATCTACCATACTTTATATCTAGTGTCAAGAAATTATTCGTATCTCGTCGTTCGTATCTTGTATTTCGTTGAATCCTTTTATTTCTTATCCTATTTTTCTCTTTTTTTCATTATTTTATTCCCGTAAGGGGCGGATTTATCCGCCCCGATTCCTTGCGGGTTCGATGAATCGAACT
>JBGPSO010000181.1:0-3771 GCA_041490145.1 Atribacterota bacterium | reverse complement strand
CACCTCTTTATACAACATAATCTATAGTGGAAAATATGTCAAGTGGGAATATGGGAATTATCGATATCCTATAAATTAAAATATGCCATAATGCCATATCCCCTGTCGTATTTGAGGTAATAAGCTGGACAAATAATCAAAAATTTTATTATAACTTCTTGTAATTTTTTTAAAATATTTTATCTTGACCGGAATAAAATATCTTCTCCAATCGATTTACCCAGGTGGTAATATAATAAAAAACCTATTTAAAAAATAATTGTAAAGGTCTAGCATATTAGAATGTTAGCGCTCAAATAGAGCTAGGTCCAATGTGGAGACCCCTTTTACTCAATCGTCCCTTGTCACACATCTTCTTAGCCATAAAATTAAAATAATCTACTCAATCTATCCACAGCTTCAGTAATTTTTAGATTACGGCGTGAACTACTCCAGTTAATGACCTCGGATCCAAAGACTACCGCACCTTTAGATTCGCAGATCTTCTTCATTTGGCCGATTGCGCGGTTTCCGCCCATCCAGGGATAAGGAAAAAATTGGGTAACTAAACAGGCGACTTTTTTGCTCTGTAATGAGGCAATCTGCGTTAGATAGCTTACCATTACCGGCGATAGGGAAAAGGCCTCCACTGGAGCACCGAACACCAGCGCATCATATTGCCCGGCATTGGGAAGCGTTTCGAACTGGATATCTTTCATTCCCCGCCGCAATACACCTAAAACTTTTAACCGTTCAAGGTCGACCGAATGTCCGGCTGCAGAAAGTTTCTCCTTAAGCTTCAAGGCGACAGAATTAGTATTTCCGGTCTGAGAATATATAATAATACCGATCTTCATATTTTATCTCCTTTCTGATTAATTTGAAGTTCAAATCTTTATTATTGAGCTGATACGAACCTCCCCTATCACCTAAAGAATGATGACTAAAAAGCTGATTCGATAAAATCAGAATGACTTCTTTCCTTTTCTTAAATCTTCCGAACGATCAAAAGGAATCCGATAGGTTTCCAGAATTTCCTGATGCGTATTCTCTGCCTTTTCCCGGTCAATCACGATTTGTTGACCCCATTGATCTTCAAATATGATATAGGGATCCAGGCTGTTTTCCACTTTTTTTACCAGATCGCTTAAATTCCATATTTTTTCGCCATTAACTTTATCTACCACCCAGCTATTCACATTTTGATAGCCTTCGTTTACATTCGCGGCCAGAGTTTTTAATAAAACCACCACTTGTTGACCTTCCTTTTCGGGAATATTATTATTCAGTAAAGGAAAAATTAATTCCTTGGGTGCAGATTGATACCACTGTAGACCCCAGATATCCAGTAAATTTTTACTCAAGGGACAAAAAATCAGGCCGCCATAAATATAATAAGAAGGTAATGTTTCATACTCTTCCATGGGAACAAGTTGATCCTTTTTTAAAGAACGGAAGAGATTCAAATCGAGGGATATTTTTTTACCCTCCCTTAAAATTTCGATAGGAATCTTCTCTCCAATCTGCTTTTGCTGAATGACATAAGACAACTGGGTCCGTTCATTGGTACGGAACTCTATGGTTCCATCATTACCAACCGCATAATCTCCGATGGAAAGTAAAATATCACCGGCCTGTAAATATCCATCTGCCGGGGATCCGGGGATGATCTGATTGATCAGAACGCCACTTAGTCCTTCCTCCATTTGATAATATTTTCTTAAACCCTGATTTTCCATATCCTGCATACTCACCCCCAGACTGGGGTAGCCATCATAAGTACCATCCTTCAAATCATCAAAAAAGTGACGAATAACCGGAACCGGCACCATATACCCAATATTCTGGGAAGAAGAAATACCCTGCATGACTACACCTACAATCTTATCATTAACCAGAACGGGACCACCGCTATTACCCGGATTGATTGCCGCATCGATTTGACCGGCTAAAAATGACGAGGAACTATGGACATAAGGCTGATGTTCAATTCGGGAAATAATACCTTTGGTAATACTCAACATATCACCGCCCATGGGAAATCCATAGACCAAGACTTCCTGCTGGGTTTCAGGTAATTCACCAAATAACAAAGCAGGTTCCCCTTCAAAAAAGGCGGGGTCTTCTACTTTTAATAGAGCCAGATCGGTTAAATGTGAAACAGCAACTACTTGCGCCTGGTAACGTTCGGTTTCCCCATATTTCCGAACCTGTAAGAAAGTATGATCACTCACCACATGGGCATTGGTCAGAATAAGATTATTCTCAATAATACATCCTGATCCTGAACTACCCTGGGGTCCCTGCATACTCCAGGGATTATAGTAATCCGGTGAATTACTGACCACATACACTTTAACAATTGCCTCCCTGACATCTAAAACGGCACTGGATACCGGGAAGGTAACACCAAATAAGAATATGGTAATAAAAAAGAATATTAACCTGACTTGATACAAATTGGGCAAAAGTAAATAGGTATTTAAACCTCTTGAATTATTTTGTTTTTTCATAATATGAACCTCTTTATCTAAAAATAATAATCGATTAACTCATCACCAATGCGAGACTTTTATTCATTTTAACATGAATACTTAGCAAATCAAAACATAAAATGGATTTCATTTTACATTTTCCACCAACACATTTTCCCTTCTCTAAAAACCGGTTTGATGTTTTGTTGATCACATAAATAACTTAAGTGGGCAGAAATCGTGATGTGTGTAAACACATCTTGAGTCGGAATAAGGAGTCAAGGTTCAAAACCTTTAACCCATAAAAGTGTGACAGAGAACCGTCCCCTGTCACAGAGTGGGTTTCGAACGATGATGAAACCAAGAGCAAGTCTGGAAAGGTTAAAATAAATGAAGAAATATGTCTGGGATGCGGGGTCTGTGTTAGGACCTACTCCTTTTAGTGTTTAAGATTGCCGCACCCTGATAAATCAGGGCTCGCAATGACGGAAAATGTCTCACTCTCACCCTGCCCTTTCCCCTCAAGGACGAGGGATAGATAAAGATAGAAAAAAGGTTTTGAACTATTGACAAATTATTCCTCTAAGTTATAATACGATTATAAGATTAGCTCGTTAATTTAGATCGGGATGCCGGTCGATAAAAAGTCTCCTGCAAAAGGAGACTTTTTATTTTGAAGAGATAAACCATGGAATAAACCAATTGGAATAATATATAATATAAAAAGCAATGGTTGGGGGATTTTTTGGAGTAAGGTATTTTAGTGGAGTGGACCATGAGATTTAAAGTTTATGATGAAGTGTTTAAAAAATTGCCAGATTTATGTTTTGGTGTTGTAGTAGGTTACCATATTAATAATAAGCAAAATATCCCAGAAATATATGATCTTATGAAAAATGAAATGAACAAGGTGGAGAATAACCTTAAAGGTATAAACTTAAAAGAATATCAAGGGATAATACCCTATAGAGATGCTTTTAATAAATTAAACCTTAATCCAAATAAATTTATGAGTTCAGTTGAAGCTATGGTAAAAAGGGTCTCCAAGGGAAATGTTTTGCCTTCCATAAATCCTGTAGTAGCTTTAGGAAACAGTATTTCTTTAAAGTACATACTGCCCATGGGAGCTCATGATCTGGATGCCTTGGAAGGAGAAATTGCGGTAAGATTTTCCAAAAAGGGAGATGCCTTTACCCCTCTGGGAGAAGAGGTAGTGGAAGTTTTGGATAGTGGAGAATTAGTCTACGCTGATTCTAAAAGAATTAGAACCAGAAGATGGATTTGGAGACAATCAAATATTGGTAAGATTGATGAAAAT
>JBGPSO010000180.1:0-3773 GCA_041490145.1 Atribacterota bacterium | reverse complement strand
TTTCATAATTGAGGAGGCAGAGCAAAATGAAACCTCGTGTTCCCCTGACCTTCCGCCAAAGATTATCCCCACTTTTAGTTTTTTAGCTCTCATCTTTTTCCTTTCTATAATTTTAAATAAAAATTATTTTGTATTTAAATTTAAAATATCTATGGTACCTTCTTCAATATTTAAATATAAAAGTTTGTTTCGAAAGAGTTTCCCTCTTTTTAATAATATTTTAATCACTTCCTGGGCTTCCCAAGCAGCAATTAAGGAGGGGATTACTGCCGGGGCACCTAATTCTACCTCACTACCACGTTCAGGTAATTTTTCTTTAGAGCCATAGATTAATTCTAATCCTTTATCTTCAGGAAAGATAGTAGTAAGCTGGCCGTGAAATCCGGCTACTGCACCATGAACCAGAGGAATCTTTAAGCTCTGGCAGGCATGCTGGAGTATGAAACGTGAAGGGAGATTATCCAGAGCATCTACTACTACCTCTACCCCCTGAATAATGTCTTTTACATTATTTGCATTAATAAAGACAGAATAACCGTTAATTTTGACAGAAGAATTTATCTCTTCCACCCTCTTTATGGCTGCTTTAATCTTCTCTGTGCCTAAATTGAGTTCAGTGGAAAGTAGCTGTCGATTCAGATTGCTGTCCCTTATAATATCCTTATCTGCAATTATTAATTCTCCTATTCCCATTCGGGCTAAGAGTTCTAATACCATCCCACCCAATCCTCCCGCTCCGATTATGGCTACTTTTGATTGGAGTAATTTGATCTGCTCAGAGAGGTTAAGCACTCCCAGATTACGGTGATAACGTTCGGGAATAATATTATTTTTCAGGGCTAATATCTCAATCTCCTGGGGATTATATCCATATTTATAAGAGATATTTTTAATCTGATTTATTAAAATATTAAAATATTTCTTACCAGAAGAGGCTACCGTTTCTTTTTTTGCCTTCTCTATTTCCTTAAGGATGATTGCTTCTTTTTTATTTTTTATATTTGATTCCATAAATATTTACCCCTGTTGTTTATCAATATTATATTTAGCTTTTAATGTTTGTAATCTTTGTTTAATCTCTTTTTCAAATCCTCTCTCCGTAGGGAAATAATATTTTTGACCTTTTAATTCTTCAGGTAGATGTTCCTGAATAATGTACCCATCTTTAAAATCATGGGCATATTTATAACCTTTACCGTATTCTAAATCTTTCATTAGGGGAGTAGGTGCATTACGGATAATCAGGGGAACCGGAAGTGGTCCCCATCTTTTTATATCCTCTTCGACAAGCTGATAACCTTTATAGAGAGCGTTACTTTTAGGAGCACAGGCTAAATAAGTAGCTGCTTGAGTCAGGGCTAAATTGCCTTCCGGCATTCCTAAAAAATGTACTGCTTGCATAGCTGCGACTGCTATCGGTAAAGCCTGAGGGTCAGCGTTACCTATATCTTCAGAGGCAAATCTTATCAGGCGCCGGGCAACGTAGAGGGGATCTTCCCCAGCCTCTAACATACGGCCTACCCAATAAAGGGCAGCATCGGGGTCAGAATCGCGCATACTTTTATGTAGGGCAGAAATAATATTATAATGTTCCTCACCTGTCTTATCATAGCGCAGGCATCTTTTCTGAATTGCTTCTTCAACAATCTTCAAAGTTATAGTTCTAATGCCCTGGTTATCAGGTTTGGTAGTTATCACCGAAAATTCTAAGATATTTAAAGCTATGCGTGCATCTCCATAGGCCAGTTCAATAATAAAGTTTAATACTTGGGGTTCTAATTTAAGCTTATATTTTCCCAACCCATTTTCTTGGTTCTGTAAGGTTCTTTTTAAAATTTTTTGTAAGCCTTCGAAAGATAAGGGTGCTAATACATAGACCGTGGAACGGGATAAGAGAGGTGGAATAAGCTCAAAAGAGGGATTTTCGGTAGTAGCACCGATTAGGGTTATGGTTCCATCTTCTACGTAAGGTAAAAAGGCATCTTGCTGGGCTTTATTAAATCGGTGAATTTCATCCACAAACAGGATAGTCTTTTTATTATAATATCTCCTCCTATCTTGAGCCTCTTTAATAATTTTCCTTAAAACAGGGACCCCGGAAACAACTGCACTGAAGGAGACAAAATAAGATTTGGTCATTTTAGCAATAATCTTTGCCAGAGTAGTTTTGCCTGAGCCAGGTGGACCCCAGAGGATAATCGACTGGAGCTCATCTTCTTCGATTGCTTTTCGTAATGGTTTTCCTGGAGCAATAATTTTTTCTTGTCCTATAAAATCCTCCAGTTTCGTTGGCCTGATCCTTTCAGCAAGAGGGGCACTATTTAGTTTATCTTTTTGGAAGTTTTCAAAAAGTTCCATTAAAATTTACCTTAATTATATTTCCTATAATTTTATCATCTTTCTGACTATTTTAAAAATTCTTTCTTTTTGTTTATTTATTTGTCTTTTCAAATTCATCTTTGAGTATCCCCATTAAGATTACATCATAATATTTTCCATTATAAAAATAATTCTGCCTTAATCTCCCTTCTTCTTTAAACCTGCATTTCTCATAACAACGTATTCCTCTTTGATTAAACTCAAAGACTCGAAGATATATTTTATACAAATTCATCTGGTTAAAAGCATGGTAAAGGAGAATTTTTATCGCCTCTGTACCATAACCTTTGCCCCAGTATTCTTTATTGCCAATTATAATTCCCAATTCTGCATTACTATTCTTCCAATCAATTTTATGTAAACTAATCTGACCTATATAAACTCCTTCTTTAGTCTCAATAACCAGGTTTTTCTCTGTATCATTACGACTCATCGCTCTTTCTAAAAACTTTTCCTCTTCCACCCGAGATATGGGGTAGAGAAATGCAGTTAAATATTTGGTAACTTCCTGGTCATTTACCCATTTCATTATCTCATCTAAATCTTCCCTTTCAATAGCTCTCAAATTCACCAATTTTCCTTTTAGCATGCCTTCTTTCTCCTTCAAGGTAAAATTTAGTGCCAGGCACCTTTTTTTACATTTTTAAAAATAAGAAAATTATTTTCTATTATAGCAGGAATTCTAAATCTTTTGTAGAAATTATATAAATATATAAAGGAGGTATTCTAATGGTTAATAAATTAAAAGTAGCCTGTCTTCAGATAAGAGCAAGAGAGTATAAAGACAGAGATAAAAATAAAGAAAATATCTTAAAGATGGTTGATAAAGCAGCTAAACTGCAACCTCAATTAATGGTTTTACCAGAATGTGCTTATCCCGCTTATTACCTCTCCCCTCTCATTGTTAAACATCCCGATGAATTTTATCAGTCCACTTTAGACCTTATTGCTGAAATTAAGGAAAGAGCGAAAAAATATAAATGTCATATAGCATTAGGAATTGCAGAGAATGATCTAAGCAAAAAGACCCTTTACAATTCTGCCTTACTTATAGGCCCAAATGGTGAACAAATAGGGAGTTCCCGAAAATCTTACCTCTGGCATTTTGATTCTCATTGGTTCTCAACCGATGACCAATATCCTGTATTTGAAACAGAATTTGGGAAAGTAGGGATATTCATCTGTGCTGATGGAAGGCTTCCAGAAATAGTTCGTTGTTTGAGTCTGAAAGGAGCCGATATCTTAATTGATCTTACCAATTGGGTCACTTCAGGATTTGATAAAAAATCTCTTACCAATCCTCAAGTAGAATATATGATCCCTACTCGAGCCCTGGAAAACCGAGTGTGGATAATTGCAGCTAACAAAGTGGGGATGGAGGCAAAGACCATACT
>JBGPSO010000179.1:0-3801 GCA_041490145.1 Atribacterota bacterium | reverse complement strand
GTTGCTTTGATTACTGGATCAGCTCGGGGAATAGGGAAGGCCATCGCTTTAGAATTGGCCAATCACGGAGCGAAAATAGTTATTAATGATATTTTACCAAAAAATGAAATTGATAAAACTTTAGAGGAAATCAGAAAAAGTAGTGATCAGGCAATTGGGATAAGAGCTGATATAACTATATTTAAAGAAGTTGAGAGTATGGTAAAAGAGATTCTAAATAAATTCGGGAAGATAGATATTTTAGTAAACAACGCTGGTATTATCCGCGACTCTCTCTTGATAAGAATGAAAGAAGAGGACTGGGATGCGGTAATAAATATCAATCTAAAAGGTACTTTTAATTGTTCCAAGACTGTGGCAAAATATATGATGAGACAAAAGAGCGGTGGTAAAATTGTAAATATATCATCAGTTATTGGATTGGTGGGAAATATTGGACAGGCTAATTACGCCGCTTCAAAAGCGGGAATAATAGGGCTTACTAAATCAATAGCAAAAGAACTTGCTTTAAGAAATATAAATGTAAATGCTATTGCTCCTGGATTTATTGAGACAGATATGACTAAAAGATTATCTGAAAAAGTTAGAAAAGATCTTCAACAACAAATTCCTTTAAAAAGATTAGGTACTGTTAAAGACATCGCTAAAGTGGTATATTTTTTAGTTTCTGATAACGCAAATTATATTACAGGACAAGTTATTAATGTCGATGGTGGTATGGTAATGTGAGAGGAGGTGAGAAATTTAAAATGGAAGTCATAGATAGAGTAAAAAAAATTATTATTGATCAATTAGGAATCGATGCCAGCAAAATTACTGAAGAGTCTTCCTTTGTTGATGATCTGGGAGCAGATTCCTTAGATATAGTTGAGTTGATAATGGCTTTTGAAGAAGAATTTGATGTTGAAATTCCAGATGAAGATGCGGAAAAGATAAAGACCGTTGGAGATGCAACAAAATACTTAAATAAATAATATAAATATAAATATTATTCCTACTTATACTTTTAAGAAAAGAGCACCAGAAAGATTTATAAAAAATCAAGATTATTATTTTTTAAATAAGGGTCGGTTTATCCCGACCCTTATTTAAAAATTATATTTTGATTAAAATTTTAAGGAAGGGAAATAATTTATGATGAATAGAGTAGTAATTACAGGATTAGGTTTGGTTACACCTATAGGAATTGGGAAAGAAGAATTTTGGCAATCATTAATCCAGGGAAAATCCGGAATTACCAAGATAAGTTATTTTGATACCTCAGAGTATCCTACTAAAATAGCTGGAGAAGTTAAAAATTTTGATCATACAGATTATATTTCCCAAAAAGAAGCAAATAGAATGGATAAAAGTACTCAATTTTCAATTGTTGCTACTATGTTAGCTCTAAAAGACTCTAAATTAAAAATTACTGAAGAAAATCCTTATTTAATAGGAGTTATAATAGGTTCAGGTATAGGCGGTATAGAAACTTTTGAAGAGCAACATAAAATATTATTAGAAAAAGGACCCAAAAGAGTGAGCCCCTTCTTTATACCTATGATGATTTCTAATATTTCTGCAGGTGAAATAGCTATAAAAATTGGAGCAAAAGGACCTAATGGAGTTATTGCTACTGCTTGTGCCTCTGCAACTCATGCTCTTGGAATAGCCTTTAAGCTTTTACAACAAGGAAATGTTCAGATAATTATTAGTGGAGGTACAGAAGCTGCAATTACACCAATGTCTTTAGCTGGATTTTGCAAAATGAGAGCATTGTCTACTCAAAATGATCACCCAAATTATTCTTCTAAGCCTTTTGATAAAGAGAGAGATGGCTTCGTCATAGCAGAAGGTTCAGGAATTTTAGTCTTAGAAACTCTACAACATGCAAAAGAGAGAAATGCTAACATATATGCTGAAATATTAGGTATTGGCATGACTGCTGATGCTTATCACATTACTGCTCCTGCACCTGATGCTGAAGGAGCTGCTAAGGCAATGGAAATTGCCTTAGCAGATGCAAAAATAGAACTTTCCCAGATTGACTATATTAATGCTCATGGAACTTCAACACCATTAAATGATAAATTAGAAACATTAGCTATTAAAAAAGTATTTGGTAGCCATGCTTATAACTTAAAAATTAGCTCTAATAAATCAATGACTGGTCATTTATTAGGAGCAAGTGGAGGAGTAGAAGCAATTGCTACTGCCCTTACTATAAAAGAGGATATTATTCCTCCCACCATAAATTATAACTCTCCAGATCCAGAATGTGACTTGGATTATGTTCCCAATAAGAGTGAAAGGAAAATTGTTAATTATGCTATATCAAATTCATTTGGATTTGGTGGGCATAATGGTGTAATTGTTTTAGGCAAATATAAAAATAATATAATTAATTGACTATGATTAATGGAGAAATATAGTAATTTTGAAAAAAGAAAAAGATTCTTTATTAACAGATTTCGAAAACAAATTAAATTATAAATTTAAAAAGAAAACCATTTTTAAAGAAGCATTAACTCATTCTTCATTCTATAATAAGAATTTAAATGATAAAATAACAAGCAATGAAAGATTAGAATTTTTAGGTGATTCTGTTTTAGAATTAATTGTTAGTGAATATCTTTATTTAAAATTATTATCTTTTTCGGAAGGTAAACTAACTAAAATTAAATCAATCATTGTAAGTAAGACTACCCTGACTAAGTGGGCTAATAGTATTTCTTTAGGAAAATATATTATCTTGGGAAAAGGGGAAGATTTAACTGGGGGAAGAAATAAATCATCTATTCTTTCAAGTTGCTTTGAAGCTCTATTAGGGGCAATATATTTAGATAGTGGCTTTAAAAAAGTTAAAAAATATGTTTTATCATTTTTAAATGAAGAAATAAAAACTATTGAAAGTGGTAATTATATAGAAGATTACAAAACTTTATTACAGGAAATTTCTCAAAAAAAGATGAAGTGTTTACCCGAATACTACTTACTTAAAGAAAAAGGACCAGACCATAAGAAAAAATTTTGTATTGAAGTAAGATTAAAGGAAATAGTTTATGGAATTGGTTTGGGTGATAATAAAAAAGAGGCAGAACAACAAGCAGCACAGAATGCTTTGAAAAAATTAAAGATAATGAATTAAGGAGAAAATTTGTTTCTTAAAGAACTTGAAATTTATGGATTTAAATCTTTTGCAAAAAGAATAAAATTATCATTTAATTCTGGTATCACAGCAATAGTTGGCCCAAATGGATGTGGAAAGAGCAATATTACCGATGCAATTAGATGGGTATTAGGTGAGCAAAATATTAGGTCTTTACGAGGAAAGCAGTTAATAGATATTATTTTTTCGGGAAACCATAAAGAAAAACCTTTAAATATGGCAGAAGTTTCTTTAACTTTAAATAATTCAGAAAAGATTCTTCCGGTTGTTTGGGAAGAAATAAATATTAAAAGAAGGATTTATCGTTCTGGTGAAACTGAAAATTTTATAAATGGATTTCCTTGTAAATTAAAAGATATTCAAGAATTATTTATGAACACCGGGTTAAGTAAAAATGCTTATTCTATTGTTGCTCAAGGAGAAATTGATCTTATTTTAAGTGCAAAACCATCTGATCGAGGTTATTTATTTGAAGAAGCTGCGTCTATTTCCAAATACAAATATGAGAAGGAAAAAATATTAAAAAATATTGAGGAAATTGATAACAATTTAGATAAAGTTTTTAATATAATTTCAGAAATTAAAAATCAATTAGCAATTTTAGAAGAAGAAGCGAAACATTTAAAAAACTATAAAATAGGTCAAGAAAAGAT
>JBGPSO010000178.1:0-3817 GCA_041490145.1 Atribacterota bacterium | reverse complement strand
CAACTTCACTGAAAAGGTTTTACTAATCTCCCCCTTTAATAATGTTTTTTTAAATTACTTGATACATCTCTATAATAATGATATATTTATTATAAGTTTAATAGGATATATTATTACAGTTTTTTTTATACCTATATTACTTATATATATAAAAGAGGAAGATGTTCCTTTTAAACCCCAAAAATTAAATAAGCAAAAAATAATAAATATAAAAATACCAACCAATAAAATAGTAGATAAATTTTACCGATTATTTTTAACGCTCTCAGCCCAGTATTTAGATGAACAATATACCATCGTAATTTTTATATTATTTGTAATGGTAAGCCTTATCTCTTATCAGGTAAGTCCAGAAAGAATAGAAAAAGTATATAATTTAAGAAGGATTCTCAATACATCATTGGCAATATTTATTGGAGTAATATTAAAAATAGTTTAAAATTATAAACCTTGGTAAAAAAACGGAGGAAAAATGCAAAGAACAGCAGAAAAAGGTATCACCGGGAAATTCTTATCCGATATATTACGTAAAAAGGGTTTGATCTCGGAAAAAGATATGGACAGAATTCTTAAGACCCAGAAAGATACAGTTAAAGATCTTCAAAAGATAATCATTGAGCTTAATATACTTAAAAAAGATGAGATGATGATTGCTTTAGCAGAAGAAATTGGAGTGAAATATGTAAATTTAAATGAGATAACTATTGATCCGGTGATAGTAGTTTTAATTCCAGAAGAGATGGCCAGAAGACATCAGCTTATCGCCATAGATAAAGGTGAAAATAAATTGACGGTGGCTATGGCTAACCCTTTAGATGTTTTTGCCTATGATGAAATTAAGATAAGATTAGGATATAACCTTGAAGCAGTATTATCTTATGGTGAAGATATTAATAAAGCTTTAGATGAAGTATTTGGGGTGACTGATGGATGGGATCAGGTAATTGATAAATTTGAAAATCTGACCGTAACTGTATTGAAAGAAGAAGAGAAAGAAGCAGAACTATCTGCCCTAACTGCAGGTGAGGAAGCCCCTATTATTTCCCTGGTTAATCTGATGATTTTAAGGGCAGTTAAAGAACAAGCCAGTGATATTCATATAGAATCATTTGGTGATGAAACTCTTCAAGTACGTTATCGCATAGATGGAATTTTGCACGATGTAATGTCTCTTCCTCGTCAACTTCGTTTAGCAGTTATTTCTCGAATTAAAATAATGTCAGATTTAGATATTGCCGAAAGAAGATTGCCCCAAGATGGCAGGATTCAGATCAATGTTGGTGGAAGAAAGATAAATATCAGGGTCTCAATTCTCCCCACGGTTAATGGAGAGGGGGCAGTTTTAAGGATATTAGATCCAAGCAGTATCTTATTAGAATTAAATTCTTTAGGGTTTTCCCAGGATATACTTCCTAAATTTACATCTTTAATAAAAAAACCCAATGGTATAATTTTAGTCACTGGTCCCACCGGAAGTGGAAAATCTACTACCCTTTACACTACTCTAAATATATTAAATTCCACAGAAAAGAAGATTATGACTATTGAAGATCCGGTAGAATATAGATTAAAAGGGATCAATCAAGTACAAGCTAAACCGAAAATTGGACTTACCTTTGCTGCTGGGCTCCGAAGTTTCTTAAGGCAAGACCCTGACATTATGTTAGTAGGGGAGATAAGAGATAAAGAGACAGCGGAGGTAGCTGTTCAGGCGGCTCTCACCGGTCATCTTGTTCTAAGCACACTTCATACCAATGATGCCCCCAGCTCAGTAATAAGATTAATCGATATGGGGATAGAACCTTTCTTAATTTCATCTTCAGTAATTGGAATTATAGCTCAAAGATTAGTCCGAAGAATATGTCCCAGATGCAAAAAAGAAGCCAAATTGACTTCAGATTTGGCGAAAATTTTAGAAGAGTATAATATGGATAGCAAAAAAATAATCTTAAATAAAGGTGAAGGATGCCCCTATTGTAAGGAAACCGGATATAAGGGTAGAATAGCCATTTTTGAGTTGATGATAATTAGTGACACCATAAGAGATTTAATTTCCAGTAATATTACTTCCGGTAAGTTAAGAGAAACGGCTCTTAAAGAAGGGATGTGTCAGCTAAAGGAAGATGGTTTAAAAAAAGTTTGCGAAGGTGTAACTACTATTGATGAAGTTTTAAGAGTTGCTTCAGCTTAACTAATTAAAGATTGGATCTTAACAAATGTATGGAGGTAAATGAAATTGTCTGCTGATTATAACCAAGAAAATGATTTAAAAAAGTTAGAAAAACAGATCTTACAATTAAATGCCTTAAACAAGATTTCTTTTGACTTAACTCAGACTATAGATTTAGAGGTTCTCTTAAATAAAATAATAACATATGCGGCTGAAATTGTGGAAGGTGAAGCTGCTTCAATATTACTTTTAGATAAAGTAAAAAGAGAATTATATTTTAAAGCCAGCCTGGGTAAGAAGAGTCAGGAAATAAAAGAATATAAAGTAAAAGTTGGTCAGGGAATCGCTGGCTGGGTAGCAGAAAAGGGGAAATCTTTGATTATTAATGATGTTACTCGAGATAACAGATGGAATAAAGACTTTGATAATGCTATAAAATTTGCAACCAAATCAATTATTTGCGTTCCTTTGAGATCAGAAAAAGAAATTATAGGAGTAATGGAAGTAATTAACAAGAAAGATAAAACCTCCTTTGATAAAGATGATGAAATAATTTTAAATTCCTTTACCAATCAAGTGGTAATTGCCCTGTGTAATGCAAATATTATAAAAGATTTGAATAATTATTTTGTTAATATTATCGAAATACTGATTCAGGCAATGGAAAATGAACCTCTTGGGCCAAAAGGACATTTTGTAAAAGTGGCTCAGCTGGCTACCCAAATGGGCAATAAACTGGGAGTAACTGGAAAGGATTACGAAAATTTATATTATGCTTCTCTGTTACATGATATAGGAAAAATGAAAGTAAAGAGAAAGATTGATATTAATTTTAAGGCAGAAGAAAATTTACATTTATTTCAAGATGAAGTGAGTATACATCCGGTGGTAGGGGCAAATATGCTTAAGCAAATAAATTTATTTAAAGACCTAATTCCTATGGTAAGACATCACCATGAAAATTATAATGGAACAGGCTATCCTGATGGATTACAGGGTGAAGAAATACCCCTGGGTTCTCGAATAATAGCGGTAGTTGAAGATTATATCAAAATACTTTATAATAAAGCTATAAAAAGTCCGGCTGAGAATGATGAAGCGCTAAAAAGATTGTTTTCTCTTGCTGGAACTAAATATGACCCTAAAGTTATCAATGCTCTAAAAGAAATTATAAAAACTTGACCTATAGTATATAGTATCGAGTATCGAGTATCAAGTATTGAGTAAAGAGGGAAGAGAAAAGAGAAGAATGACTGAAAAAATAAAAAACTTTCAAGATTTGAGAATCTGGCAAAAAGGCATAGAAGTTGTCAAAGATCTTTATCTGTTAACTAAAAAGTTTCCAAAAGAGGAGTTGTACGGATTAACTTCTCAAATGAGACGTTCAGCAGTTTCTATACCATCAAATATTGCAGAAGGATTTAGAAGATATCATAATAAGGAATATAAACAGTTTTTATATATAGCATTAGGAAGTTGTGCTGAATTAGAAACACAAATAATAATCGCAAACGAATTAGATTATATTAATGAAACTGTTAAAACAGAAATAATCGAAAAAATAAAATATATTTGTCGAATGACAGTTAAATTAATAAATAAATTATAATATATATTTATTTAAAATATTCTTGATCTTAATTATTT
>JBGPSO010000177.1:0-3885 GCA_041490145.1 Atribacterota bacterium | reverse complement strand
ATACGTAGGGATGAAGCCGGTAATTGTTCATGGTGGAGGATCAGAAATATCTGAGGAGATGAAAAAAAGGAACAAGACCCCCCAATTTATTAATGGATTGAGGGTTACTGATGAAGAGACAATGGAGATAATCGAGATGGTCTTGATCGGAAAGATTAATACTCGTTTGGTGGCGGAGGTTAACCTGCATATTTCCGAAGGACCAGGAAATGGAGTAAAAGGCATCGGTCTAAGTGGAGAGGATGCCCAACTTTTAACCGTTAAGAAACACCAAATCTCTGAATTAGGTTTGGTGGGAGAAGTAGAAAATATCAATCCTGAGATATTAATGATTTTATTGGAAAAGAATTATATTCCGGTGATTGCCACAGTAGGGGTGGATAAGGAAGGAGTAAGATACAATATTAATGCTGATACTGTGGCAGCTCAAATAGCTATTTCTTTACAAGCGGAAAAGTTAATATTTTTAACTGATGTGGATGGGATATTTAAAGATTCTTCTAACCCTTCGACTATAATTAGCAGTCTTAATATTAATAAGACGAAAGAATTGATTGAATCAGGCTGTGTACAAAAAGGAATGATCCCCAAAGTAGATGCAGCAATTCAAGCCATAAAGGGGGGAGTAAAAAAGATCCACCTCTTAAATGGTAAATGCCCGCATTCTATTTTACTGGAAGTATTTACCGATAGCGGGATAGGCACGGAGATTATTTATTAATCAGGCTAATTCTAAATAAAATTAAGGTAATTAATCATTTATGAATATTTATTTAACCTAAGGAGTCTAAAAATTATGCAGACTAAAGAATTAATAGAAAAGGAAAAGAAATATTTAATACCGACTTATACCAGACCAGCAATGGTATTAGATAAAGGTGAGGGTATGAAGGTATGGGACCTGGAAGGAAAGCAATACTACGATTTTATTGGCGGTATAGCAGTAAATGCGTTGGGGTATAGTCATCCTAAATTGGTTCAGGCCATTAAGGATCAGGCAGAAAGGTTAATTCATTGTTCCAATCTATATTATAGTGAACCTCAGGTAATATTAGCTCAGAGGTTAGTGGATCTTTCTTGCGGGGATAAGGTATTTTTTGGAAATAGTGGAGCAGAGGTAAACGAAGGGGCTATCAAGATTGCCATTAAATATTTTAAAAATCAAGGGAAAGATAAGCATAAGATAATTTATATGAAAAATTCCTTTCATGGTAGAACCATTGCTACTCTGGCTGCTACTGGTCAATATAAATATCAAAAGGATTATCTTGCCATTTTACCTAAATTTAAAGAAGCGATATTTAATAAACTTGAATCAGTTAAGGAAGCCTTTGATCAGGAAGTGGCAGCAGTACTGGTTGAGCCAATTCAGGGAGAGGGGGGAATAAATATTGCCACTCAGGAATTCATAAAGGGATTAAAAGAATGGTGTAATAGGGAAGGGATATTACTCATCTTTGATGAGATCCAGTGTGGTTTAGGTCGAACCGGAAAGATGTTTGCTTATCAACATTATGGTATAGAGCCGGATATTTTGACTATTGCCAAATCCTTGGGAGGAGGAATACCTATCGGAGCTTTTATTGCTAAAGATAAAGTGGCTTTCTCTTTTAAACCTGGAGATCACGGGACTACTTTTGGGGGTAATCCTTTAGCCTGTGCAGCAGCAATAGCTAATTTAAAGATTTTACAAGAAGAAGGTCTGGTGGAAAAGTGTCAGAAAAAGGGAGAATATTTTAAAACCCAATTAGAGGATCTCCAAGAAAAATATCCCCAGAAGATAGAAGAGGTAAGAGGTTTAGGTCTAATGGTGGGGATGGAATTAAAAGAAGAAGGACAGGAGATAGTAAAGAAATGTGTAGAAGAAGGAGTATTGATTAATTGCGTGGCTAAAAAGGTTTTGCGTTTTCTCCCTCCGTTAATTGTAGAGAAAGAGGAGATAGATTATTTAATAGAAGTTTTAGATAAAATATTAAGGTAAAAAAAGGTGCCTGGCACCTTTTTTTACCTTTTTTACATTTAATAATTTTAAGGAGGAATAAAAAGAAATGAAAAAAATGAAAAAAGTAGTATTGGCCTACTCTGGAGGATTGGATACCTCAGTGGCCATTAAATGGTTGAAAGAAAATTATTGTGAAGAAGTAATTGCAGTAACAATCGATGTAGGACAAAAAAATGATTTAGAATATATAAAAGAGAAAGCTATTAAAATTGGAGCAGTTAAATCTTATGTTATTGATGCTAAAGAGGAATTTGCCCAAAAATATGTTTTACCTGGACTTCAAGCAGGGGCTATTTATGAATCAACTTATCCTTTAGCTACTGCCTATTCCCGACCTCTAATTGCTAAAATTTTAGTTGAGGTTGCGGAGAAAGAAAAGGCAGAGGCTATTGTGCATGGCTGTACCGGTAAAGGTAATGATCAGGTGAGATTTGAAGTATCTATTGCGGCCCTGAACCCTCAATTGCAGGTAATTGCTCCGGCAAGGGAATGGGGGCTTACCCGAGAAGAAGAAATTGAATATGCTAAAAAAAATCAGATTCCTGTTCCCGTAGATATAAATAATCCATACAGTGTAGACCAGAATTTATGGGGTCGGTCTATCGAATGCGGGGTATTAGAAGATCCCTGGAAAGAACCACCCGAAGAAGTCTATAAATGGACGGTAAATCTGGAAAATTCTCCCGATCAACCAGTTTATTTGGAAATATATTTTGAAAAAGGGGTACCACAGAGTATTAATGGAGAAAAACTATCTTTAGTAGATTTGATTCTTAAATTAAATGAAATCGGGGGAAAGAACGGAGTAGGACGAGTAGATATGGTAGAAAATAGATTAGTGGGTATTAAATCTCGAGAAATTTATGAGTGTCCAGCAGCTACTATCTTACTAAAGACATATCAAGCTTTAGAAGGATTGGTTTGCCCTAGAGAATTATCTCATTTTAAACAATTTATTTCTAAAAAATATGCTGAACTAACTTACTATCGTCTCTGGTATTCTCCCTTAAAGGAGGCTCTGGATGGTTTTGTAAAAGTTATTTCGGAGAAAGTAACCGGAAGCATAAGAGTCAAATTATTTAAAGGTAATTGCATAGTAGTAGGAAGAAAATCTGAAAACTCTCTATATGATTTTAATTTGGCTACTTATGCTCAGGGAGATACTTTTAATCAAGATTTTGCTAAAGGATTTATTGAGCTTTGGGGCTTACCAACCAAAGTATATGCTTCGGTGAACAGGGGGGAGGATTAAGGTGGGGGTGAAAAAGATGGAAAAACTGTGGGGTGGAAGATTTAAAAAGACTATAAATAAAGAGATGGAAGAATTTATTTCTTCTTTATCCTTTGATAAAAAATTAGTCAAGTATGACCTATTAGGGAGTATCGCTCATGCTCAGATGTTAGGAAAATGCAAGATTATCACTAAAGAAGAAACAGATAAAATCGTTGAGGGATTAAAGCAAATCCTAAAAGAAGTCCAAGAAGACAAAGTAGAAATTGTTACTGGAGAGGCAGAAGATATTCACTCCTGGGTGGAGAATAAATTGAAAGAAAAGATAGGAGCTATAGCTGGAAAATTACATATTGCTCGAAGTAGAAATGATCAGATAGCACTTGACGAAAGAATGTATTTAAAAGAAGAAGTTATAAAAATCCAATATTTGCTGAAAGAATTACAAAAATCCCTTATAGTTACTGCCCAGAAAAATTTAGGAGTGATTATGCCAGGATATACCCATCTCCAACATGCCCAGCCCCTCCTTTTTTCTCATCACTTGATGGCTTATTTTTATATGTTTGAACGGGATAAGGGAAGGATGCAAGATTTATATAAACGAATTGATGTTCTTCCTTTAGGCTCTGCTGCTTTGGCAGGTACTTCT
>JBGPSO010000176.1:0-3917 GCA_041490145.1 Atribacterota bacterium | reverse complement strand
TTGATAAGTTAAAGTTAAGTGCCCCAATATTAGGTGAACTTAATAGAAAAACAGCGGTGGCCAGGTTTACCAGAATACTCGGAACTTTAATCAAGAGTGGAGTCCCGATTTTAGAAGCACTGAATGTTTCTTCTAATGCGATAGGCAACCTGGTAATATCTTTGGCAGTTACTAATGCAAAAACCAAGATAAAAGAAGGACAAAGTATCTCTGGCCCACTTGCCGCCAGTGGAGTATTCCCTCCTATGGTTACTCAGATGATTATGGTAGGGGAAGAGAGTGGAGAGTTAGAAGGGATGTTAACTAATGTGGCAAAATTTTATGATGAAGAAGTAAATAGGTCAGTAGAAAGACTAACTTCAATTATTGAGCCACTGATGATGGCATTTATTGGTGTAACCGTTGGAATTATCATAATTGCTATGTATCTTCCCATATTTAATCTGGTAAACTTAATTCAGTAAAATATATAACGTAGGACAGGCGTCTCGCCTGTCAATGTCATTGCGAGGGTGGCACTCAAATAATATTGAGTGCTAACCGTGGCAATCTCAAATTCAATAAATGTAGGGGTTCGATTCATCGAACCCGCCAAAGAATGAACATCTTATAAAATATTTAATCAAAAGAAGTGTTACTATGATAGTAGATAACAAATCACAAAAAATAACCGATGATTGTATTATAAAATACCAACCATTGGTAAAAAGTATCGCCTATAAATTTATAAATTCTGGTGAACCTCTGGAAGATTTAGAACAGCTCGGCTATATTGGCTTAATTAATGCCATCAATCTTTATAATCGGCAAAGAAATGTAAAATTTGAAACCTATGCCACCTGGCTTATTACCGGTGAAATTCGCCATTATATTAGAGACAAACACCAGACCATAAAGATTCCTCATTGGATAACTGAGTTGAATAGAAGAATGGATGAATTTTTTGTAAAATATGAAGAAGAAACCAAACAAATTCCTTCTCTTAAAAAAATTGCAGAAGAATTTAACCTTACAGAGGAAGGAGTTAAAGAAGTATTAAAAGCTCGAGATGTAGTACACGTAGTTTCTATTGACCAGGATAATCGTAATTATGATTACAATGAATATCCTGCGTTAGAAAAAATAAAAAATAATCATTATCGAAGTTTTAAACTTCCCATAGAAGACTTAATTGCCGTAGAAGTTGCCCTAAATAAATTAAAAATCCTACAACGTAAAGTTATTGAATATATTTTTGTAAAAGATTTAACCCAAACCAAGGTAGCTAAAAAACTAGCTATTTCTCAAAGACAGGTTTCCCGAATAAAAGAAGAAGCTCTAAAATCTCTAAAGGAAGAACTTGAAGATAAAAAAATGTAGGGGTTCGATTTATCGAACCCACTTGTTTTTTATGTCATTCCCGTGGAAACGGGAATCTATACGCTTTTACATTTCCTCTCCCTTGAGGGAGAGGGTGAGGGTGAATAATTTGTAGGGGCTTGATTTATCAAGCCCGTAAGGAGATAAAATGCTTAAAAAAAAGGTTGTTGTAAAATATCAAAACGGAGAAATTATAAAAGGCTGGGTAGAGGAATTTCAACCTGATCGAAATTATTTTATTTTATATCCCCTTATCGAATATAGCGAAGACAAGAGACTCGAAATCAATTTTGATTCTCTTAAGTCAGTATTTTTTGTAAAAGATTTTATCGGAGACAAAAATTATAAAAAAGTTAGAACCTTTGATGTTGACTTTAAGATAACTCCCAGTCAGCGTAAACTAATTGTAAATTTTAAAGACGGAGAAAATTTATATGGGACTAGCCACGGCTATGGTAGCTATAAAGTAGGGTTTTTTGTATATCCTGTTGACCCAAAAGATAATAGTGATAGAATCTTTGTAGTCCATTCAGCAATAGAAAGCATCCGTCTGATGAAGATCGAAATCTAAAGTAAAAATCTGTCATTGCGAGGGACGAAGTCCCGAAGCAATCTCAAATAACATCGTTCTGTAATTGCGAGGAATGTAATGACGAAGCAATCTCATCTTGTATTTCAACTAGCTAACCAACTAACTAATTAACTAAATTCTTAAGAAAGGAACCTAAAAATAATGGGAAATAAAATTGTAGTAAAATTTAAAGATGGTAATATTATTAAAGGTTGGTCTACAGATTTTGGACCTGATAAAGAAATTTTTCACTTACACCCCCTGGAAGAATATGGTAAAGATATATTAGAAATAACCGTATCCTCTCTTAAAGCAGTCTTTTTTGTAAAAGATTTCCAAGGTAATAAAGGTTATAAAAAAGTTAGAACCTTTGAAGGACAACCTAAAGGAGTTCCCAGTCAACGTAAAATAATTGTAATCTTCGAAGATGGTGAAAATTTTTATGGAACCTGCCATAGCTATGATCCAGAACGAAAAGGATTTTTTGTCTATCCTATAGACCCTAAAGATAATAATGATAGAGTTTTTGTAGTTTCTCCGGCAATAAACAGTGTTAAATTACAAAAATTCAATGCGGAAGACTTTCAAATACACGTCTACAAAAATATATAACCTCTTTTTATATAATATAAATGTAGGACAGGCGTCTCGCCTGTCTAGTAAAATGTAGGGGTTCGATTCATCGAACCCGCATATTCCTTTTGTCATTCCCGCACCCCAATATGTCATTTCCTCGAAAGAGGGAATCTATTATTACCTTTACAAAAAATAATGAAAAATTAACTTATTTATGTTATTATAATTGTGGTATTCTTACTTTTAAAATCAGCATAGAAAATGGTGAAGAATGAAAAATATTTTAAAAAATATTTTATCAGCCCTTTCAGATAAAAACATAAAATTTTCTGATTTAAAAAATGGAAAAACCAAAGCCTATCAGGTTAGACAAGTAAGAAATATAATTATAAAATATGAACTTCATAAGGAGGAGAAGAATGTATAAATACGAAATGATTGTATGGTGGAGCGAAAAAGACCAAGCTTATATAGCCGAAGTTCCTGAACTACCAGGGTGTATGAGTGATGGTGGAAATTATGAAGAGGCTTTAAAAAATATTCAACTAATTATTTCTGAATGGGTAGAGACAGCCAAAGAATTAGGGAGAGAAATTCCTGAACCTAAAGGAAAGCTTATGTATGCATAATTTTTTTTCACTGTGGTCATTTCCGCTTCTCAATATGTCATTCCTGCGAAAGCGGGAATCTATATTTTCCATCATCACCAAACCCTTTAAATATAAGGGTTTCAGCAATCAACACCCTCAAATCCTTATAAAATAAGACTTTAAATAGAGCTAAAATTAGCCCTTTTAGAGCACTTCTTTAATCAGGGTAGGGGGTTTATACCTTAAAATCCTAAAAATCAATACCTAAAATATAATGTTTTTGTAGCGTATATTATTATAAATTATTATTAATTATCTTCAATTTGCTAAATTTCAACTACTAAACTAACCTTAATTCGAAAATTTTAGCTCAAATTTGACCTTATTTTGAATCTCAAAAGCTCCCCTCCCTTAAAACCCTTATATTCCAACAGTTATAGAGCTTCTGTCATTCCCGCGAAAGCGGGAATCCATTCATTTTTTCCTCTTCCTCCAATCGGTAAATTGGAGAATTGGTCAATTGGCAAATTGGATTATTGGTAAATTGGCCAATTAAAAAAATTTTAATAAATTTTTTTACATCTTGTCTATTTATCCTTAAATATGGGAATAATATATACATATAGAAAGAGAAGGGAACCAAATGATGAATAAAAAGGGCTTTACCTTAATCGAACTATTAGTAGTAATCTCTATTATCGGTGTATTATCTTTAACGGGATTAAGAGTTTATGGTGATCAACAAGAAAAAGTTAAAAATGCCATGGTTAAAGCTAATGCCGGAACTGTTCAGACCTTAATCCAGGCAGAACTTGCCGATA
>JBGPSO010000175.1:0-3945 GCA_041490145.1 Atribacterota bacterium | reverse complement strand
TCTTTATCGAATATCTCTAAATTAACATTTTTACAAACATATTTAGAAATGTTTTTAAGCTTAATAGAGGACATATTATCTCCATCGATTGGTCAATTTCTTTTCTAAAAAGGTAAAAAAATTTTCAAAGGAAAGACACATTACTCCTAATATTATTAGACAAACTATAATAATATCTATGCGAATAAGACTTTCAGCCTTCATCAGCAGTGCTCCAATCCCGGTAGGTATAGCTACCATTTCTGCTGCTATTATCACTCGCCAGGCCATCCCGGATTCTAATCTTAACCCGGTAAAAATATTAGGTAAAGCAAGGGGAACGACCACCGTACTTAAAATCTTCAGATCGGAAGCACCTAATGTTCTGGCCACAAAGACATAGTTCTTATCAACATTTTTAATACCGGTAGCTGTATTATAGAGGATAGGGAAAAAGGAACAGATAAATATTATAGCAATGGGTAAGATTTCACCAATTCCAAACCACAACATCAATAAAGGGAGCCAGCCTAAGGCAGGAATAGGATAAATTAAGCTGATTATTGGACTTAATGCTTTGTTGGTCACCTCACTCCACCCCATTATAATTCCCATCAATAGCCCGGCAATAGAACCGGCAGAAAAACCTATAAGAACTCTAATTAGACTGCTTAGAAAATTAGGCCCTAATACTCCGCTAACGGTTAGATACCAAAATTCTGTTACTACAGTAGAAAAGGGAGGAAAGAAAAAGTGACCAGAGATTAAGTTTAGGCGAGCAATTATCTCCCATATTCCCAGAAATATAATAATGGGGATTATCTCCCATTTTAATTTAAATATTTTATATCTTTTCATTCTTCTATAAAACTCAAATCTAAAATATCTTCAGCCTGGAAGCTACTTTTTATATAGCCCAAATTAGCCACATAACTTATTGTTTCTTGAACTATTAAAGGATTAATGTTAATAGTATATTCTAACCTATTCATAGACTTTAATAAAACCTTAAGCGTAATCTCTATCTTAGAAATCAGGTCAGCATCCTCAACTGGAAAAAGACTTCCACCGGCTTTCTGTAATTGCCGAGCCACAACTTCTGCTGCTTCCTGTGGATGCTGATTAATCCAATCGGTCGCTTTTTGTGATATCTTTACTAATTTTTCAACGACCTCGGGATGATCTCTTATCAATTCTTCTTTAACCACCAGAACACTCCCTTGCATTCCAGGCCAGACCTCCTGGCTCATCAACAACATCCTAAAACCAAATTCCTCAGCCATAGTAGACCATTGTTCGGGTAGAAAAGCAGCGTCTAATTGCCCTGATTGAATAGCTAAAATTTGTTTTGGTGGACTCATTCGACGGATATTACTTATTATTTTTTCTTCCTTTAAATTATATTTATCTATAATTTTGTGAAGAAGTACATCTACTGCCCCACCTTCTCTAACACATCCAATGCGAATATCTGGCTTTTCTAAATCCTGGATTGTTTTTACTTTATCAGGATTAACTACTAAACCATAACCATATTTATGGGTCCCCGCAATTATCTTTATTGGTACTTTAGCATTAGCAAAGACATCTATAGCCGGCACCAGACACATATAGGCAACCTGAATATCTCCCCGAGCTAAAGCAGCAGCTAAAGCCATACCAGTCTCATAACTCTCATAAGTAGTTAAGTTGAGCCCTTCTTCTTCAAACCAACCTTTATCCAAGCTTATATAGGCACAAGCAGCATGGTCCGTAAATTCTACCGCCATTCCCAGAGGAGTCTCTTCTTGTGCGGCACCTTCTCCCAAGGAAACCAAGATTAAAAATCCTATTAATAACAAAATAAAAAATTTCTTCATTTATATATATTCTCCTAATTTCTGGTAAGATCAAAAACTTCTAATGGCCACAAAAACAATATTGTTCATAACCTTTAAGATAAGCAAGGCCAGCAATAGTAACTCCATAAAAGATAATCGGTTTATTTACTAAGAGTGAAGATAAGGTATTATTAACTGCAGTGGTTCCAGTTGCAATAATTAGATCGGCCCAGTTTATAATTTCTTTGGTATAAGAAACATCCTCTATTAATACCCCACCTTTTTTTTGACCTACATTGTCATAATCTAAATCGGTTACCCTAATTTCAAAATGAGCAGTTAAGGCCTCCACCATAGCTGGTTGCATCCCGATAAAAGCGATACGGGGATTATCAAATCGCTCTTTGATATAATCTACCAGGTGAGCAGCACAATCTCCTGGTTCTTTATCTCGACAGTGAACTGTCTTAGAAATATAATTTAGGTATCGTAAAACAGCATTTAAAGTAGAAACAAAAACGGCTCTCTCAAAATTATTATCTAAGGACATATCGAAAATCTCCTTCAGGGTAGCACTATAATTTCCCGGCATATCAGTAAAGGCTTGACCTAAACTTCCTTTAAAATTTGCTTGAATCATTACTTCTTTTCCCTTTAATAAAGGAAAGTCATTTCTTTCTGGCTTTCCGATTACCTCTTGTGGTGTTAATGGTCTAGCACTTACTATTTGTACTTTTAAAGACATTAGGTTTTTATCTTTAATTAGATTAAAAAATCTTTCTTTTATATCCTCATAAAAATCCATTTTTTTCCCTCTCCTTTTTATTTCACCGACAGAAAAAACAATTGGGATAACGACAAACTTCACAGTTTAAACAAAATCCACCTTCTCCCATTATTACAAAATCTTCTTTAGTTAAAATTTCTCCAATAAAAATCCGAGGCAATACCACATCTAAAATAGTAGTTTTATAATACATAGCACAACCGGGTACTCCTAATAAGACAGTCTCCCCCAGGTAAGCCATCATAAACATATTTCCCGGTTGAACCGGGGTACCATAAGTCACTACTTTAGCTCCACTCTTCTTTATAGCTCCTGGAGTTTGATCATCTGGATCAACTGACATTCCACCGGTTAATATAATTAGATCAGCTCCTTTTTCTTTATAATGAAAAATTGCTTTTTTTATTTCTTCTATATCATCAGGACAAATAGTTTGACCCAGGTATTCAGCTCTGAAATAATTTAATTTCTCTTTCATTATTGGTCCAAATTTATCTTGAATTCTATTTTTATATATTTCATTACCATTAGTTATAATAGCAGCTTTCATTTTTTTATAATTTTTTACTGCCAATACTTTTCCTCTTTTTAAACATAAATTTTCTATCTTTTTCAATTTTTCTTCCTTAATAAATAGAGGTATGACTCGAGCACCACCTATCTTTTGTCCTTCTTCTACCTTAAAATTTCCCGGAAGAGAAGCAATAGAAATATTTTCTATTGAATTTATATCCTTTAAAAGAGAAGATTCAATTTTTAAAACTCCTTTAACTTTTGATTTTAAAGTAGACTTTCCTTCTATTGGTTCATCATAAATTATATTTTCCCCGGCAATTGTTCCTGCTATTCGCAGAGCTGCTTCATTCTCATGAATTTCTCCGGCTTTCGGTTCCCATACATATATCTGTTCTTTTCCTAATTCTAAAAATTTTTCTATATCTTCTCCTTGAATAATATGTCCTTTTTTAAAGGCTCTTCCCTTAAACTGACCAGGAATGATCTGCGTAATATCATGACATAAAATCATCCCTACTGCTTTTTCAATTGGTATCTTTTTCATAATATTTTAAATAACACCCCCACCTTTATCCTCCCCCTCGAGGAGGAAGGTTAAAATATTTCTTTATAAAGCAAATTTAAACTCTCTTGGGCTTTATGGCGAAATATTTCAAATTTCATCATCAAATCTCTAGCCTGCTCAGTAAGTTGTGACCCTCCGCCACTTTCTCCTCCTATCTTCCTTTCTAATAACTTAAATCCTAATCTCTCTTCTAAATCTTTTATTAAATTCCAAGCCTGAGAATAAGACATATTTATCTCTTCTGCAGCTTGCCTTAATGACCCAGCCCTCTCTACTCG
>JBGPSO010000174.1:0-4005 GCA_041490145.1 Atribacterota bacterium | reverse complement strand
TTTTTATATAAAGATCTATAATCATTGGTTATACTTTTTAGCCAGTTATAGAGCAGTAATATGTTTTTTTCTTATTAGTATTTAGCTACTTGGATATATAATTAGTAAGTTAATAAGCAAACAGAATAGTTAGTCGACTTAAAATATTAAAGTAAATACTAATTATTATCAACCCAGAATTAAATAATTGGCTAATTAGTAAATAAATTAATCAGTGATTGTTCTTATTCTTTTTATTATACAGTATATCTCCTATCTCCTTAGCCACCCGATAGGGTTTAGTCAAAATTCTAATAGGAATTGATTTTAAAAAATGAGATAGATCTCTTTTTATTTCCTCGGTTACTCGGTGAGGTTTAGTCAAAACTCGATCTATAAAATCTGTAGTATAGGTTTCTAATAATTTCTCTCGATTAATTCTAATTTCATTTCCACAAATATTACATTTAATATCCTGTAAATATTTATCTTTATAAGTAATTATATGGCTAGTCTCTTTATTGCAATGAAGGCAAAAAAGTTGAGCTTTTACTTTACTGGTCATTTACTTTCAAGCTCGAAGGATCGAACCTTTACCTCCTCTTCCTTAATCCAAAAAACAACTTACTTTCCGCTTAAAACTTGGGCCAATTTTTTATACATCTGGTAAGATTTCATCACCTTTTTTATATGTTCTCTGGTCTCAGCATAGGGAATATTTTCCACAAAATTATCGAGATCAGATTGATCATATATTTCTAACCACTTATCAGTCATACCTGGTCCAGCATTATAACCTGAAATCATCAAGATATAATCATTAGAAAATTTTCCCTTTAAATAATTAATATACCAGCAACCTAAATTAATATTAACTTTAGGAGAAAATAGCATTTCATCGTTAAAATCTATAATATTTATCTTCGGAGCAATCCATTCCGCAGTAGAAAAAATTATCTGCATCAATCCCCTGGCCCCGGCAGCGGATTCATTCCAGGAGTTAAACCTGCTCTCCTCCCTTATCATCGCCATAACCAGCAATGGATCTATCTCATATTTCAAAGCATATTCTCTAATTATATCTTCAAAACAAATAGGGTAGAGACTTTCCCATAATTCAAAAGGCAAATCGTCTAATTGGTGATTATCCACTAAATAATTAAAAATTATCTCCGAATAATTTAAAGAATTATAATAATCCAGGTTCTTTTTATAAACATCACTTAATTTAAATAGCAAAAAGATATTTCCGGGATAGTAATTTAATGTTTCCTTTAATTCAATTATTGATTCTTTATAAAAGCTAATCTCTTCGAATAATTCTGCTTTAAGTAGTGATAACTGACCTTTTCCTTCTATTTTAGCATATTTTAGTAAAAATTCCTCCAAATTTGTAAAATCTTCTTTCTCAGAAGCAGAAATAAGCCCAACAAAATTAAGGTCATCTCTTTGTTTTGTAATTCTTTCTGTATAATAACTTAAAGGATATTCTCTCAGCAACTTTTCATAGATAACTCTTGCCTCTTCTTCTAATCCCATCTTTTGCAAAGTTTTTCCTCTCCAGTAAAGAGCATCATCTCCTAAACTACTTTTAGAAAACCTCTCTGCTAATAGTCGATAAGCTTCTAACGCTTCAGAGTTATTATTATTCTTGGTATAATATCGACCTAAATTCCACAAAGCATTCATTGCCTGATCACTATCAGGATACTTCTCAATTACTTGTCTCCACTGAAAAATCCCTTTTTCTGGCTCATTTAGCTGAAAATAACATTCTGCAAGACGGAGATAAGATTCTCGCGCATAACTGCTTTCAGGATACTGAGTAATAATTTTGTTATACTTTTCTATAGCGGAGTAACGCTCTCCCGAGGCAAATATTGAATTTGCTAAAAAGTAATGTACTTTAGTAATAATATCACTTGTTGGAAATCTTGATATAATTTCATTACACTGGCTGATTGCCTCTTTATAGTCTTTTTTATAGTACAATGCTCTTGCTCTATTATAATAGACCTCTGCTATATCTTTAGCATCTGGAAAGGTACTAATAATTTCTTCATATAAATTTTCAGCTAAATCATATTTCCGATATTTAAATAAAATATCCGCGCATTTCATCATTATAGGATATGGGACATCTATCTCTTTTAAATTTTCTTTTATCCAATAAAAATATCTGATTAATAACTCTTCTGGTTCTGAATTTCTCTTAAGTTTATAACTTTTATCCAATATTTCATATAAACAGTTGAGGGAATCGAAATATTTCTTTTCTTTCCAGTATAGATCAGAAAGGTCAAGTAATACATTCGCTTTAAGCTGGTTATCCTGGGAATCTTTTAGTATGTTCTCATAATAAATTAGGGCAGAAGTTAAATCATTTAATTCGCGATAATTTTGGGCTATCTGGTAGTTGGCCTCTGAAATAATTAGACTTTGAGGGAAATTCTCTATTATTTCTTTAAAGGTAGCAATAGATTCATGGTTCTCTCTTTTAAGGTGATAAGTTTCAGCTAGAAAAAAGAGAGAATAATCAGTTAAAAGAGGGTCACTTTTTACCAGATTTTTATATATATCTATAGCCCTATCCCAATCTTCTACCTTTTTAAAACATTCTCCTAATATATATTGAGATTTGATAAAAAGGGGTAGATTCAGGGTCGAATATTTTATATTCCATAGTACGGAAATGGCCTGCTGATAATCACCCTGAAGATATAGTTTCAATCCCGACTGGTAATTCTCCAGGTCCTTCTCTAACTCTATAGTTGAAGGATAGCTTTCTACTATTTTAGAAAGTTGTAAAATTTTAAGTTGCTTAACCTCAACTTCGGTTAATTCATTAGCACTAACTGAAACAGTGCAAGCTATAGTAAAGCATATTATAAAGATAATTATTAAGAAAAATGAAAATATAGTCCGCAATTTATCTACTCCCACTCCCCTATCAACTGCTTATTTTATAACTTTTTTAAATTTTTAAATATAAATAATGATGTTCCCTGTGAAACTTGAAACGCGTTAGAGAACTGTCTCCGGTCACGCATCTACAAAAAATAATATTTATAGTTATAGTATAGTATTCTATAAAACTTTAAAAAATCCTTTTTTTTATCTTAAATTTTATTTTTAAGGCTCATTCTTTTCACTATTCTAATCCGATTCTCTTTTTCTGTTTGAATAATTTTGAAAAACAAAATATTAAATAGAAAGTAAAAGATAATAAAGTAGGGAAGATAATTATAAATTTTGGTAGATATATTCTATTATTCTGTTTTCAAAAATTTTAGGGTCATTCTCTTCTGCTATATAATTGTTCTCCATAAGACAGAAGACTACCCATCTCTTCTTTTTAGTTTCTAATAAGCCAATCAGTCCTGAAACCGAGGATAAGGTCCCGGTCTTACCCCAGACCTGAAAAGGCAGACGTTCTTTTAAAGTCCCGTTCTCTTTGGTACTGGCAAAATAGTTCAGTATTTTAAAATCGTACTTCTGGTAAAGATATATAATCGCTTCGACTAACTGAGCGGGTGTCATAAGATTATATTCAGATATCCCACAACCGTCCACAAGGATATAATCCTTTCCCCATTTTAAGCCCAGGACTTTATCAATAACCCTTTCCAAAGAGGAAATAGCTCGAGAAATAGTGGATATTTCCTCAGGATTATCCTCCAGAGCCAGGGTACGAAAGATATTTTCAGCCTCCTGATTATCACTCTTCTTCATCATGTAAGCCAGTATTTTATCCAGGGTATCAGAATAATAAATATACTTTACCTTTAGACCCTCTTTTATCTCTCCAATCCGGATATCCCCTTTTATCTTCACTCCTTTTTGGAACAATTCCTGAGAAAAAATCTTCCCCCAGAGCAAGGGCATAGTATTAAAGTAGTAATTCTGTTTTTCTTTAGTTATATACCCTTTTACGGTTAATGCTCCAATCAGAGGGTTCTTATCATCCCACATCCATCCCCTTCCTAAAAACTCTTCGGGCAAGAACTTTGAATCGTCCAATATAAT
>JBGPSO010000173.1:0-4031 GCA_041490145.1 Atribacterota bacterium | reverse complement strand
TGAAAATATTAATATGCCTGTCACCTTTACCCAAGAGCTAAAAGCACAAATCAAAAGATTAAAAGAAGCCAGGGCAAAATTTGGAGAGGATATAATTTCTCCTTTTGAGTTTTTAGACCAATAAAATAAATTAATCACAGACTTAGATATTTAAAAACAACCACAGAAAAACAAATCTAATAAAATGGGGTCGGAGGAATCCGACCCCCTGCAGGAACCAGTGATTTTACCCTTCCTTTTGTCTTCATTTTTGTCTTCATATTATGGTTGTAACCCAAAAAGTAAACAAAATGGTAATGTAGATACTGTGTTAAAAGAATGTGGGATGCTTGAATCTACTCCGGTGAATTTTAAAAATATGAAGATATCTCCTCGTGAGTTTTTATCTTTTGTTATAACTCCTGGACTTAAACCCTTAGAAGGTGAAACTGATGTTTGTGTAATGTGGAATACAGTAACTGGAGTAAAAAATGGTCAAAAAATAAGAATCGATTATTATATGTGGGAAGGAGCAGATCTCGAAAATGGTATTTCTGCTATGGGAAGAGTTACTGCCTTTCCCGAAGCAATTGCTACAGTAATGTTAGGAAAAGGAGAGATAACCAAGAAAGGGATAGTAGCCCCTGAAGATGCTATAGAAGGAAAAATTTATGAAAAATACTTTGAAGAATTAAAAAGGAGGAAAATAAACATACTTGAGGTTTCTAAGAAGATGTAATAAGATACTAATGGGTTAGTAAATTTTTTAGAATGTATGGAGATGAGTTTTTAAAAAAATTAAATTTAGTATACAAATTCAATTGGTTAAATTTTGGTAAAGGAGAAAAATTATATGACCAAATTTATTTCCCTTAAAACTAATTTACCAGGACCGAAATCTATGGAAATTGCCCAAAAAAGAGAGATGTATGTGGCTAAACCTATGGGTGGTTCTCTTTCTCCCTGTTATATTGCCCGGGGCGAAGGAGCCTTAGTCACTGATGTAGATGGCAATCAGTTTATTGACCTTACCGGGGGATGGGGATGTCTGGCAGTAGGATATACCCATAAAAAAGTGGTAGCAGCGGTTAAGGACCAAGCAGAAAAATACCTACACACCGATTTTACGGCTATTCCCTATGAACCTCTGGTGGAATTAGCCGAGAAGCTGGTAAAGTTAACTCCCGGAAATAGCCCTAAAACAGCTGCTTTTTTTAACTCCGGAGCAGAAGCAGTGGAAAATGCAGTAAAGATAGCTCGGGCTTATACTAAAAGACCAGCTATAATTGTTTTCGAAAATGCTTTTCACGGACGGACTCTTCTGACTATGACTATGACCCATAAGGCTATGCCCTATAAATATCACTTTGGACCCTTTGCTCCTGAAATATACCGCCTACCTTTCCCCACTCCCTATCATCCTTCTATTAAAATTGAAGATTTTGAAAAAATACTTGCTAATACTGTAATTCCTGAATCTGTTGCCGCTATAGTGATTGAACCTATCCAGGGAGAAGGAGGATTTAACCTTCCGGTAGAGGGATTTTTAGAGCACTTAAGAAAATTAACCAAAAAATATGGGATGTTGTTTATTACAGATGAAATTCAAAGTGGTATAGGAAGGACGGGAAGGTTTTTTGCCATAGAAAATTGGGATATAGAACCAGATATTATTTGCCTGGCTAAATCTTTAGCTGCCGGTTTGCCTCTTTCAGCAGTTATTTCTAAAAAAGAGATTACCGATTCCCTTCCGGGAGGATGTATTGGAGGTACTTGTGTGGGTAACCCAGTGGCCTGTAGAGCTGCTCTTGAGGTGATAAAAATTATCGAAGAAGAACACCTTTTAGATAGGGCAGTAAAAATTGGGGAAAAATTAAAAGAACGATTCCTAAAAATGAAAGATAAATATACTTTAATAGGAGATGTTCGTGGAATAGGCGCAATGATGGCGATTGAGTTGGTAAAAGACAGAGAGACTAAGGAACCTGCTACCAAAGAAACAGCTCAGATTATTCAGGAATGTATAAAAAATGGAGTATTTGTGCCCACCGCAGGAATCAATAAAAATGTATTACGGATGTTAGTTTCACTCGAGATTAGTGATGAACAGTTAGATGAGGCTTTAGACGTATTAGAGAAGGCAGTGGGTAAGATTTATTAAAAAATTAAAAAAAATAGATAAAAAGAGGACTTTTAAAAGTTATGTCGAATAAAATAATTAATGTTAAGAGGAGGAATATTTAATTGAAAAAAGATAGAGTTATAATAATGGGAGCTGCTGGAAGAGATTTTCATAATTTTAATGTATATTTTAGAAATAATTCAAATTATGAAGTAGTTGCTTTTACTGCTACACAAATTCCAGATATTGCTGGTAGGAATTATCCTCCTGAACTTTCTGGACCATTATACCCTGAAGGGATACCAATCTATCTAGAAGAAGATCTATCCGATTTAATCAAAAAAAATGAAATAGACCAGGTAATTTTAGCTTATAGTGATCTTCCCCATCAGTATGTTATGGATAAAGCTTCCATAGTCTTAGCTAATGGTGCTGATTTTAGATTAATGGGGCCAAAAAACACCATGTTAAAAGCTAAGATTCCGGTAGTATCAATATGTGCTGTACGCACCGGTTGTGGGAAAAGCCAAACTACTCGTAAGGTTAGCGAAATATTAAAAAGAAAGGGCTACAAAATTGCTGTAATCAGGCACCCTATGCCCTATGGCGATCTTAGAAAACAGATCTGGCAAAGATATGAGAATTATGCCGATTTAGATCGTTATAATTGTACGATTGAAGAAAGGGAAGAATATGAACCTCATATCGATCGAGGAAATATACTCTATGCCGGAGTAGATTACCAAGAAATATTAACCAGAGCAGAAAAAGAAGCTGATATAATTCTTTGGGATGGAGGGAACAATGATCTTCCTTTTTATCAACCGGATTTGCATATTGTGGTAACTGATCCTCATCGAGCCGGTCATGAAATGACTTATTATCCCGGAGAGGCTAATCTCAGAATGGCAGATGTTGTAGTAATTAATAAAATAGATACTGCTGATTTAGATAAGATTAATCTTCTAAGAGAAAATATTCATCTGCTTGCACCCGAAGCTATTTTAATCGAAGCCGTTTCTCCACTTACCGTGGACCATTCTGAACTTATTAGAGGTAAGAGGGTATTGGTAGTAGAAGATGGTCCTACTTTGACTCATGGTGGAATGAAATATGGTGCTGGGGTAATGGCAGCTCAAAAATTTGGAGCTAAAGAGATTATAGACCCCAGACCCTATGCCGTAGGCTCTATTGCCGACACCTATGTTAAATATCCCGACATAGGCATCTTGTTACCGGCAATGGGATATGGTAAAAAACAGATGCAGGAACTGGAAGATACTATAAATGCTATTGACTGTGATTTAGTAATTATTGGTACTCCTATTGATTTATCACGAATTATCAAGATGAATAAGAAATCAATAAGAGTAAAATATGAATTACAGGAAATTGGCAGACCGGATTTAGAAGAAGTCTTAAGCCAAAAAATCAAAATTAAAAGTTAACTTTAGCAATGTTGATAAAACTAACTTAGAGGTAAAACCTTATCGATAAATTAATTCTTATTGGACGAAGTATGCCCTCTTTATTGATGGGCACATTAATAAGCATTGAATTAGCACTTGCTTTTTTAGGTCTTGGATTTATTGTAGGTATTCCCTTGGCTATAGGAGAAGTTTATGGAAACAAACTTGTGAAAAGTTTGTTTGTCCTTCCTATAGTTGAATTTTTTCGATCTATTCCTGCTCTTGTTCTTCTTTTTCTCTTTTATTTTGGAGCAAGTTTTTTGCAGCTTAATTTATCTCCCTTTGTAGCTGCCCTTTTAGCAATGGGCTTTCGCTCTGCTGCCTATCAATCCCAGATATTTAAGGGAGCAATTAAATCTATTGATATAGGGCAGATGCAAGCTGCCAGGTCGCTTGGTATGACAAAATTAAAAGCAATACGTTATATTATTTTACCCCAAGCTTTAAGGATTTCTATCCCT
>JBGPSO010000172.1:0-4090 GCA_041490145.1 Atribacterota bacterium | reverse complement strand
GTATAGTTATCCTGTCAAAAATAAAAATCTTTTATACTTTTACTTAGGCGGTGTCCATCTAGCTTTGTTTATGGGGTATATAAAAGGGACTAAGGCTAGAATGTTAGATCATATCCGAAAGTATAAAGTCAAAGAAATTCTCAATTTTTTTATGATTGGTTCTGCCTTATTTTTACTAGTTAATTTACCCTATTTTATTTTAAGTATTCCAAATATCTTCAGTGTTATTCATGGAAATGCATTTACAGTCCGAAATGCTTTTCTTATGAAGGGAGGACAATGGAAAGATTATATTTCTATTTTCCTATATTTTTTTAACAATACTTTTCTAATTCTTACGATATATTACTGGGAATCAACAAACTTTCCTGTACGTTGTTTTTTTATAATTGCTTTTATCTTTAATTTACTTCCTTCAATTATGGTAGCTGCAAGGGCAGGTATTTTTGGTTTATTTATATTATTAACATTTTCTCTTATTGCTGCTTATTTTAGCGGAAATTTGAAAAAAAATGTTCTTAAATTTCTACTTATTTTTTCGTTACTTTTTGCATTTTTTTTGCTTTATTCGAATTTCATAGCCTTAACCCGTACTCCAACTAGTACTTTTACAGCACAGAACCCTGTCCCGGGAGGCGAACTAAACAAAGACAGTATACTTTTCCGAGTAATTCCTAAATATTTTCAGCCTTTGGCCTTTACTGGAATTCTATATTTTAGCCATGGTTACTATGGCCTCTCTTTATGTTTGAAGAAGCCATTTATTGGGATAGCTTTTGGTGCCGGTCAATCTATGTTTTTAACTCGTAATTTTGCTCGTTTTTTTAACTTTGATTATATTTACTATTTATCTTATCCATTTCGTCTTCAGTTGGAAGATAATTTCTCTCCATCTTTTTGGGTAACTGCTTACTCATGGATAGCTTCTGATGTAACATTTATAGGAAGCATTTTTGTTTTTTTTATTTTAGGTTACTTGTTAGCGCTTGCTTGGAAGGATGTCTCAATTAAACACAACCCCTTTGCTGTAGTTGCTTTTGTTACGCTCTCTTCGGTAATTATTTTTTTGCCAATGAGTAGTGCAACTCAAGATGGGTCTACATTTGTTAATTTCTATTCGGTACTTATATTATGGTGGGTCACACGAACTAGACTGGTACAAAGAAAGGCACAAAGAGAGTTAGGTCTTAATATTTGATATTAAATAAAGAGGAACTAAATTTTCAACAGGTAAAAAGGCGATATCTACCGTCAGATGTCACAGTGAAGGTCCGATCAAGAAGTTATGATGAGGGAAAGCATTAAACAACCTTTTATTGCAAAATTTTAAAAGTAAGGATAAAATTAAACAAAAAGTTTTAGAGGCTTTTGCCTGGATAAAGTAGGAAAATATGGTGGGCAAGAAAGCTAAGTTATTCATTAAAAATCTACTATATTTAATTGAGAAAAATTAAAGTATATATATCTTTTATCTTTTCTTATGTTAATGGTTACCATTGGTTTTTTCTATTAAATTTAATTAAAAATGGATTACTTTATCCAATTTTTATTTTTATAGTATTATTTGTTTTAGATAAAATAATATAGTATATTTAGGGAAAGATAAATTAAATTTTCTCATTACTATCTAATAATTTCTGATAACATATTTTACCTTTTAATTTATAAATTTAAAGGTTTGCATTGATTATATTAATGTAAAAGTATATATGGTGAAAGTGATTGAATAAAATAGTATTTATAAATGCTACAGCTGCAACTGAGGGCGGGGCTTTAACAATTTTAAGGCAGTTTTTGGAAGGGACTGCTATATATTCTAATAAGAATATATTTTATTACATATTTTGTTCATTGGATGAGTTGGGTTTATATAAGAGTAAAAATATTGAAATTGTTAATAATATAAAAGGGAAAAAATGGTGGGATAGAATAAAATGGGATTTATATGGTTTGAAAAACTGGAGTAAAAAGAAAAATATTAGAGCTGATTTAATTATTTCTTTTCAAAATACCGGAGTTTGCTATTATAAAGATATAAAGCAATTAATATATTTACATCAATCTATTCCATTTGCCGAAGACATAAATTGGGATTTTTTTAATAAAAATGAAAGAATTCTCTGGTTTTATAAAAATATTTATAAGAAAATAATAAAATATAGCATGAAAGATAATTATTATATTTTAGTACAGACAGAATGGATGAGAAATGCTGTAATAAAGCAATTTAATTGGGATTCCTCTAAGATATTCGTAATAAAACCTGATTTAGTAAAAATATCAATAGAGGAAATTTCCAATTTAGAATTTAAAGATAGGAAATTCCATATTTTTTATCCTGCAAATAAGGTTATATATAAAAATCACGAATTAATTATAAGGGCTTTAAGATATATTAAAGACCGAAAAAAGAAAACATACGATAACTTAATGATTCATTTTACTATTGATGATAATTTGGGCAATGATAGAAACGATACAATAATAAATTTAATAAGAGATTTAAAGGTTAATGATCATATTAAGCTTGAAGGAAAATTATCTTATGAAACGGTTTTATCTTTTTATAAATCTTGTAATTTGATGCTTTTCCCGAGCTATATCGAAACATTTGGCTTACCCCTTATTGAAGCTGCGAGTTTTGGAATACCGATATTGGCAGCAGATATAAATTATGCCAGGGAAGTTATGGTTGATTATGAAGGAGTAAAATTTTTAGATTATAAGGATGCAAAACTTTGGGCTAAAAATATTATTCTGCTATATAATAATAGAGTAAGATATAAGCCATATTATTTTAATTATGAAACATCCTGGAAAGATTTTTTCAAACTGATTGATAAATTAATAGTATTATAGAAGAGGTGATCTAATGTTTAAAGACAAAATATTACTCATTACTGGTGGAACTGGCTCTTTTGGTAATGCAGTTTTAGAAAGATTTCTGAATACAGAGGTAAAAGAAATACGTATTTTTAGCAGAGACGAAAAAAAACAGGAGGACATGAGATTAAGACTAAAAAGTGACAAAGTTAAGTTTTATATTGGAGATGTCAGAGATTATGAAAGTGTAGATTCGGCCTTAAAAGGGGTAGATTATATTTTTCACGCTGCAGCACTTAAACAAGTTCCTTCTTGTGAGTTTTATCCTATGGAGGCAGTAAAAACTAATGTTTTAGGTGCAGAAAATGTGTTAGATGCAGCTCTAAATAATAAAGTAAAAAAAGTTATTTTTTTAAGTACCGATAAAGCAGTTTATCCTATTAATGCGATGGGGACTTCTAAAGCGATGATGGAAAAATTAATGGTAGCTAAATCAAGAACTGTTGATGAACATATAACAATTTTATGTGGCACGCGTTACGGGAATGTCATAGCCTCTCGCGGCTCAGTAATCCCTTTATTTATAAATCAGATAAAGAGTGGTCAGTCATTAACCGTAACTGATTCTAATATGACCCGATTTATGATGTCGCTGGATAGTGCAGTTGACTTGGTGTTATATGCTTTTAAGCATGCTCAGCAGGGAGATATGTTTGTTAAAAAAGCTCCAGCGTGTACTATAGGAGATTTAGCCCTTGCTATTAAAGAACTATTTAATGCAAAAAATGAGATTAAAATTATTGGAACCCGTCACGGGGAAAAATTGTATGAGACTTTATTAACCAGGGAAGAAATGGCTAAAGCGGAAGATTGTGGAGATTATTTTAGAATTTCAGCCGATATGAGAGATTTAAATTATAATAAGTATTTTATTGAAGGTGAAACAGAAGTATCGGTAAAAGAAGATTATAATTCACACAATACTAAAAGATTAAAGGTTAAAGAGATAAAAGAAATATTATTAAAAATAGAGTATATTCAAAGTGAACTTAAAAAATAGGGTAATTTAAATTATTTAGTAAGTATAAGTAAAGATGGAGATAAATTTGTGTTGAGAACTATTTTAGTAACTGGTAGTGAAGGATTTATCGGGAAAAATTTAATTGTCAGATTGCAGGAATTAAACGATATAAAGATAAAATCCTTTGATAAGGACGATAATATAGAAATTTTTAATAATATTTCTTTTATCTCTTTAACCTTTAAT
>JBGPSO010000171.1:0-4090 GCA_041490145.1 Atribacterota bacterium | reverse complement strand
TCTATCTCTCCAAAAATCTCCTCTAATAGATCTTCTATAGTAACTACACCAGAAATATTTTTATCTTTGCTTATTACTACAGCAATATGAACCTTCTTTCTTTGAAATTCTTTTAGAAGATAAGTAACTCTTTTATTTTCTGAAACAAAATAAGGAGGATGAATTAAATTTGATAGATTTAAATTATGGTATAATTTTTTCTTTAAATCTCCCATAAGAAAGTCTTTAGCATAAATAAAGCCAATAATATTATTTAGATTATTCTTATAAACTGGGATTCTGGAAAATCCTTCTTTATTCATCAATTTAATAGCATCTTCAACGGAAGTAGATACTTCAATGGCTACAATATGTTTTTGAGGTCTCATCACATCTTTAACATAAGTTTCATTCAAATTCAATATTCTTTCAATCATACTTTTTTCTTTTTTTTCTAATGCCTCTTCTCTCTCTCCAACCTCAAAAAATAATTTTAAGTCTTTTTTCGTAAAAAAAACATTTAAGGGTATATATTTTTTACCAGTTAGGATTCTAATAATAAAATTTGATATCCAACTAAAAAATATTTCAAGGGGAGAAAGTATAGAAGAGGCAATTTTTATATAGTAAGCTGTATTAAGTGAAAACTTTTCAGCATTACTTTGGGCAATAGTTTTAGGAATTACTTCACAAAAAATTAAAACTATCAGGGTAGTTAATATGATCGAGATAGAAACCCCTTTATTCCCCCAGAAATATAGGGCTAAAGAAGATGAAATGGCAGAAGAAAGAATTACCGCAATGTTAGTACCAATCAAAACTACTCTTAAAAATTGGTCAGGTTTTCGGATTAAATCAGATATTATTAAAGCTTTTTTATTCCCATTTTTTGCTAAATATTTAAGATGTAATCTACTAGTAGATATAACTGCAGTTTCTACTCCAGAAAAGAAAGCAGCCACCAATAAACATATAAACAATATAAAAGGACTAATTTTAATCCACCATTCTGTCAAAATAATATTACCCCCCTGAGAATTTATCCTTTATTATTTCTTTGGAGTCCTGGGAATTTTTTAACTATTACTCTTATTATTCTATTCTTTACAACCTGTTCTATGGTTATTTGAATATTTTTATATTCTATTGTTTCATTTTTATTAGGCACCCTACCCATTAAATCATAAATGAAACCACCCAAGGTCTCAAAATCATTTTCTGGTATTTCAATATTTAAAAGTTCATTAATCTTGTCAATGCTTATTATTCCATCAGCAATTACAGTATTATTATCAATTATTTCGTATAATTTAGTTTCCTTATCGTATTCATCAATTATTTCACCCACAATCTCTTCTACCACATCTTCCATTGTAACCAGCCCTGCTGTCCCCCCATATTCATCAATGGCTATAGCAATTTGAATTTTATCCCTTTGGAAAATATTTAATAGATCATCTATTTTTTTATTTTCCGGAACAAAATAGGCTCTTCTTATTATTTTTTTTAAATCAAACTTTTCTTTTGATTTGTACCATTGTTCATAAGCTACTAAGAGGTCTTTTGCGTATAATATTCCAATAATGTTATCAATGGTCTCCTTATACACTGGAGTTCTCGAATGTCCGATTTTATTAATCAAATTTAATATTGAATCTAATTTAGTATTAGAAGAGATGCAGGCCATATCTACGCGAGGAACCATTACTTCTTTTACCATAGTATCACCAAATTCAAATATATTTCTAATCATCTTTTTCTCTTCTTCTTCAATTACTCCCTCATCTTTACCTACATTTATTAAAGTTATCAAATCTTCTTCGGTGATTTCTTTTTTCTCTTTAACCCTTTTTTTACCAAAAAAGTAATATAAAACATTAATTATTATTTTAAAAAATAATATCAGAGGGAATAAAAAAGATGAAATAATTTCTACCGGTCTGGCGATTTTTTTAGCAATTGTTTCGGCATTAGAAATAGCTAATGATTTAGGAACAATTTCTCCAAAAACAAGTATCATAAAAATCATTATTCCACCGGCTATACCAATACCTACATTTCCAAAAAGTTTTATAGCTAAATAAGTAGCTAACGAGGAAGCTGCGATATTAACGAACATATTTCCAGTTAAAATTGTAATCAATGTTTTTTGTGGATCATTGAGAAGTTTAATGATTGAATTTACTCGCCAACCACTTTCTTCTTTTTGCATTTTTTTTAATTGCAGCTTATTAAGAGAGAATAAAGCAGTCTCTGAGCCTGAAAAAAAAGCTGATAAAATCAAAAAACCTAATAAGCAGACAGCTTCAATAATCAAAATAATAAAATTATTAGGGTTATCCAAATATAATCACCATCAACATTATATTATAACCTAAATTATAAATCAAAGGTGTCTAATATTTCATTCTCTTTTACCTGCATAATTTTATTATCTCTATCTTCTTCATGATCATAACCTATCAAATGTAATAAACCATGGATAAGCAATATCATTAACTCGTTTTCTAAATTATGATTTAAATTATTTGCCTGTCTTTGTGCCGTTTCTACCGAGATGATTATGTCACCTAATAGATTATTTTCATCTAATTCGGGAAATTTTAAATCCCCTTCCTCTAGATTGAAAGTTAAAACATCGGTAGATTTATTAATTCCTCGATATTTTTTATTTAACGATTTTATAAATTTATCGTCAGTAAATAAAATACTAATCTCAGTTTTCTCATCAACCTTTAAATATTGAATAATATTTTTAATTATTTCCTTAATCCTTCGCCGATGTATCTTTGCTATTTTCTGTTGATTTTTTATTAATACTTCCATTCTTTTTTTTCTCTTCTTTTAATTTTTTTATTAGATCATCATCAGGATATTCTACCCTACTATGAAACATTCCGGTAAGTATCCTTGAAAAACTATCACCGATTTTATCTAAATCTTTTAAAGTTAAATCACATTCTTCCAATTGACCATTTTCCAAATTTTTCTGAATGATCTCTTTTACTAAATTTTTAATTCTACTTGGTGTAGGGTTAGTTAAGGTTCTGGTAGCAGCTTCCAATGAATCAGCTAATAAAATAATCGCTGTTTCTTTAGTCTGAGGTTTTGGTCCAGAATAACGATAATTTTCTTCCGCGACTTCTTCCACACTTGCTCCATTTTCTTGTAAAGCCCTATGGAAGAAATAGGTTATTAGTCCAGTCCCATGGTGTTGAGTAATTATATTAATTATATCTTTGGGAAGTTTATTTTTATTAGCTAATTCTACTCCTTCTTTAACATGAGAAGCAATCACTAAAGCACTTAAACTAGGTTCTAGATCATCGTGAATATTTTTATATGCCTCTTGATTTTCAATAAAGAAGTAAGGTCTTTTTATTTTACCTATGTCGTGATACAGGGCACCAACCCGAGCTAATAATCCATTACCTCCAATCTCTTCAGCAGCAGTTTCGGATAGATTACCTACCACTATACTATGATGATAGGTACCAGGTGCTTCTACTATCAATTTTTTTAATAAAGGCTGGTTAGGATTAGACAATTCCATTAGTTTAAAAGAAGTGGTAATATCAAAGAAACTTTCTAAAAAAGGTAAAATACCAATAGTTAGAATAACAGCTAAAAAACCATTTAAAACCCCCCACAAATTATCTTTTAAAATTAAATAATAACCTTCGTTATTGATTAAACCCAAAGCTGATATAGCAACTATATTTACCCCTGCGATCATCAATCCTGCACGAGTTAAACTTGACCTTTGAGTCGCTGATCGAATACTGTATATAGATACAATTCCACTAACTATCAACACTATAGTATAATTCATCTCTCCTCCAGGAATAAAACTTATTAAAAAACTCAGTATCACTGTTACTAATATTGCAATTTCAAAATTTAAAGATATTGCAATTAACATTGAAGCAGAGGCAATAGGTATTAAATACCCTGATACTTGAAGGGTTATTTTGGCAAATAAAACTATAAAAATACAAATAATGCTCAATAATATTAATTTATTTATATCTTTATAAACATAAGGATAATAGTAATTCAAATATAAAATTAGTAATGAAAAGCAAATGGTAGTAATTAGTATTATCCCAAC
>JBGPSO010000170.1:0-4092 GCA_041490145.1 Atribacterota bacterium | reverse complement strand
GATGATCTAGGTACAGCGGTAAGCGTTCAAGAAATGGTATTTGGTAATATGGGAGATAATTCTGGAACAGGAGTTGGATTTACCAGAAATCCTTCTACCGGGGAAAAAGAGTATTACGGAGAATATCTACTAAATGCCCAGGGAGAAGATGTGGTGGCAGGCATTAGAACACCTATGCCATTATCAAATTTAAAAAATGATTTACCTAAATTATATAAAGAACTTATTAAAGTAATCCAACTTTTAGAAAAGAATTACAAAGATGTCCAAGATTTTGAATTTACCATAGAAAAGGGAAAACTTTATTTACTGCAAACTCGAACCGCTAAAAGAACCGGCCAAGCTGCAGTTAAAATTGCCGTAGATATGGTGAAAGAAAGGATAATAAGTAAAGAGGAAGCAATTTTGAGGGTAGAACCTAATCAGTTAAATCAATTATTACACAAAAGAATAGATCCAAACGCAAAGGTTAAAGTGATTGCTAAAGGATTACCCGCTTCTCCTGGTGCAGCTTATGGAAAAGTTGTTTTTACCGCAGATGAAGCAGAACAATTAGGGAAAGATAAAGAAAAAGTAATATTAGTAAGAACAGAAACAACTCCTGATGATATTCATGGAATGGTAGAAGCACAAGGTGTTCTTACTAGTAGGGGTGGTATGACTAGCCATGCTGCAGTAGTAGCACGAGGAATGGGAAAAGCTTGTGTAGCAGGTTGCAGTGCTTTGAGTATTAACGCAAAAAAAGAAACCATTAATGTTAATAATATTACCATAAAAAAAGGTGAATTTATTACCATAGATGGTGGGAGTGGAGAAGTATTTTTAGGAAAAGTTCCTACCATTGATCCAGAAATGAGTGAAGAGTTTAAAATATTATTATCTTGGGCTAATGAAAAAAAACGTTTAGGCGTATACGCAAATGCTGATACACCTGAAGATGCTCTAAAGGCAAGAGAATTAGGGGCAGAAGGTATAGGACTAACTAGAACTGAGCATATGTTTATGGCTCAGGATCGATTACCTATTGTACAGGAAATGATTCTGGCCGATAATAAAAAAAATAGAGAAGAAGCTTTAAAAAAATTGTTACCCATACAAAAAGGTGATTTTATAGGAATTTTTAAAGCGATGGAAGGTCTGCCGGTAATTATTAGACTTTTAGATCCACCACTTCATGAATTTCTACCTAATTTAGAGGATATTTTAATAGAAGTAACCACTTTACGATTAAAAGGAAAGGATATTAAAGAACTTAACGAAAAAGAAAAATTGTTAGAAAAAGTAACATCTTTACACGAAATAAATCCAATGTTGGGACTTAGAGGATGCAGGTTAGGATTATTGTATCCTGAAATATATAATATGCAAGTCCAAGCAATTATAGAAGCAGCAATAGAATTAACTAAGAAAGGAATAAAAGTCAAACCCGAAATAATGATTCCTCTGATCAGCCATATAAACGAATTAAAACCAATATGTAGAGATGTAAGAAAAATTGCCGATGAAAAGATAAAATCGGCAGGAATAAAATTAAACTATAAAGTTGGAACTATGATTGAATTACCTCGAGCTGCACTAACTGCTGATAAGATAGCAGAAGAAGCTGAATTCTTTTCCTTTGGTACTAATGATTTAACCCAAACAACTTTTGGAATAAGCCGGGATGATGCAGAAGGTAAATTCTTATTAAAATATGTGGATGATCATATTTTAGAGGATAATCCTTTTGAAGTTTTGGATCAAGAAGGAGTAGGGAAATTAGTAGAGTTAGGAACTAGTTTAGGCCGAAAAACTCGACCTGATTTAGAAGTAGGTATTTGCGGGGAACATGGTGGAGAGCCTCGATCTGTAGAATTTTGTCATTCTGTAGGATTAAATTATGTTAGTTGTTCTCCTTTCCGAGTTCCTATTGCTCGATTAGCAGCTGCCCAAGCAGCAATAAAAGAAAAAAATTCAAAGTGTGGAAAGTAATAAAACTGAAAATAAATTAATTTTAATATTAAGAGATCTATAAAATGTAATATAAAATAGAAAGGATAAAAAAAATGCAAATTGAATTATTAATTCCTTTAAGTGGTCTAATTGCCTTGGCCTTTGCCTTATTTCTTTCTATAATGGTAATTAGAGAAAAACCAGGAAACCAAACAATGCAAGACATCGCAAAATTAATTGAACAGGGAGCTATGGCTTTTTTAAAAAGAGAATATAGCGTATTAGTTTTTTTCATTATCATAGTGAGTATTATTTTGAATTGGGTAAGGGGTCCTATTACAAGTTATGCTTTTATATTGGGGGCTATTTGTTCTATATCATCTGGTTTTTTCGGAATGAAAGTAGCTACTAAAGCAAATGTTAGAACTACCAATGCTGCTAAAGAAGAAGGAATAGGAAAAGCCTTAAGAATAGCTTTTTCTGGTGGTTCAGTTAGTGGCATGGCTGTAGCTGGTTTTGGTCTTTTTGGGATAGGTATTTTTTACTATTTTATGAGAGATGCAAGTTTAATTGATGGATTTTCTTTAGGAGCAAGCTCTGTTGCTTTATTTGCCAGAGTAGGTGGAGGAATATTTACCAAAGCTGCAGACGTAGGAGCTGATTTAGTAGGAAAAATTGAAGCAGGAATTCCTGAGGATGACCCTCGTAATCCGGCAGTTATTGCAGATAATGTAGGAGATAATGTAGGAGATATAGCCGGAATGGGTGCAGATCTATTTGAGTCTTATGTAGGCGCAATAGTTTCTAGTATGATTTTAGGACAAATATTATTTAAAACAACTAATGCAGTGATATTTCCTTTGTTGTTAGCTGCTTGTGGAGTAATTTCATCTATTATAGGATCTTTTTTTGTAAAAACTAATAACCCTAAAAACATAAACAATGCTTTAACCAAAGGAACTATGGTTAGTGGTTTTTTATTAATTGTATCTTCTGTTTTTCTTTCATATTCTATGTTTAAAAATTTAGATATATTTTATGCAACTGCCGCTGGATTAATTGCCGGAATACTTATTGGTTTCATTACCGAGCGCTATACTTCCTTTAGTTATTCTCCCGTAAAATCAATTGCTCAATCAACAACTACTGGAGCTGCAACTACAATTATTTCAGGATTAGCTGTCGGAATGGAAAGTACTTGTCTTCCTTTAATTATATTAGCTATTACTATTTTGATAGCCAATAAATTTGCCGGATTATATGGTATTGCCATCTCAGGGGTAGGAATGCTTTCTATAATTGGAAATACAGTTTCTGTTGATTGTTATGGACCTATTGCTGATAACTCAGGAGGAATCGCTGAGATGTCAGGATTAGATCCTAAGGTAAGAGAAATTACTGACTCTTTAGATGCAGTTGGTAATACTACTGCTGCTATGGGAAAAGGCTTTGCTATCGGTTCAGCCGCATTAACTGCTTTAGCTTTATTTGCTGCTTATTGTAGTTCCGTAGGATTAACAACTATAAGTATAATGAATCCAATAGTAATGGCGGGATTGTTTATCGGTGGTTTTTTGCCCTTTCTTTTTTCTGCTTTAGCTATAAGAGCAGTTGGAAAAACTGCTTCCTTAATCATAGAGGAAGCACGCAGGCAATTTAGAGAAATAGTTGGCTTAAAAGAAGGGAAAGTAAAACCAGACTCTACTAAATGTGTGGATATTAGTACTAAAGGAGCTTTAAGAGAAATGATTATACCAGGTCTATTAGCTGTAGTAGCTCCCATCGCGGTTGGAATATTACTTGGTACGGAAGCTTTAGGAGGTTTATTAATTGGAGCAACAGTAGTAGGAGTATTATTAGCTATTATGATGGCTAATGCTGGAGGTGCTTGGGATAATGCTAAAAAATATATTGAAATGGGAAATTATGGAGGTAAAGGAACCAAATCTCATGAAGCAGCCATTACCGGTGATACTGTAGGTGATCCCCTGAAAGATACCGCTGGTCCTTCCATGAATATATTAATTAAAGTTATGTGTATAGTTTCTTTAGTTTTTGTACCTCTATTTATACATTAGTCGTTAGTGAATAATAGTTTGTATCGCGTATTGCGTATCGAGTATCGCGTGAAGATGGTTAGCCGGTTAGCAAGTTTACCGG
>JBGPSO010000169.1:0-4102 GCA_041490145.1 Atribacterota bacterium | reverse complement strand
TTGAATATATTACCAAAAGCATAAGGAGATATATGCATATTCATTATATAAAGTTCTTTATCTTCAAATTGAGCAAAACTTTCCCGCAAGCTAACCTTGCCTTCTCTTAGAGATTTTACCTCTGTCCCTTTTAAAACCAGCCCTGCTTCGCAAGTATCTAAAATGTGGTAATCATAGCGTGCTTTTCTATTTACAGCTATATTCTTTACTTCATTTTTATCCTTAACGCTCATAATTTCCTCATCTGGCAATTAAATTATAGCATAAGTGAGGTTAATTATCAATCTCACCTCCTCACCTTAATCATCTCTCTTGGGTAAAGGATATGTTTTTTCTTAATATTTGTGCTTTTTGAAATTCTTCTTTTAAATTGCCGGGGTGGTTTTTAAGTTTATCCTCTATTGTCCGGAGATAATTTCTAAATTCCTGAATCATTTCTAAAATATTTTCCTGATTGGTTTCGCAGATATCCTCCCACATCTGATAAGGACTGGAAGCAATTCGAGTCATATCTTTAAATCCCTCTCCTATGGCCTTAAAATAATTATCACTATTCTCCAGTTGACCTAATTCACCTATCATATTAGTAAGAGAAATTGCCACAATTTGGGGTAAATGACTTACTGCGCCTACAATTCTATCGTGTTCAAGAGGGTCTAATATTAATTTCTTTGCGTTTATGATTTTGATTAATAATAATATTTTTTTTAAGGCTAATAAATTAGTGTCCTTGGTAATAGTTAGAATATAAGTTTTATCCTGAAAGAGATGAGGATCTGCTGAATCTATGCCGTATTTTTCGGAACCAGCTATAGGATGACCACCAATAAAATAGACATCTTTAGATAATATTTTCTCTGCTGTTTCCACAATCTGACCTTTAGTGCTCCCGGTATCAGTTACTACACATCCTTTTTTAATGAAAGGGTTAATTCGGGGTAATAGATCTAAAATTGTTTTTACTGGAGTAGCTATAATTATTAGATCTGCTTCTTTTATTCCATTTTGAAGATCAATAGTTCCTTCATCAATCGCCCCTCGAGCTATGGCTTTTTCTATTATTTCTAATTTATCTATACCGGTAATTTTATATTTTAGATTTTTCTTTTTTAAGGCTAAGCCGAGAGAACCACCAATCAGACCTACACCAATGATGGTTATCTTTTTAAAGTCACTTTCCTCTTTCATTTTATTTTTCTCCTTTTTGTTTATGGATTCCTGCTTTCTCCCTCACCCTAACCCTCTTCCTCCAAGGGACGGGAATGACGGAAAGAGAGTAGGAAGGACATGCAGAGTTTCGGTGAGGTTAAAAACCGTCGCAATTGCCAATTTTTCGAAAATTAAAGTACGTTTAGCTATTTTAAAATAAAAAAAGAGAAATTCTTCTTTAAGTTGTTATAACTTTCTAAGAAATTCTTCAACATCAACTTTAGCTTGTCTAAGTATTCCTCTTAGTGTGCCAATTGCCAATTCAGAATGCAAAGGTATAACACAACCAATTTCTCCCTCTGAAGTTGTTCTTTTTAATATGATATGACTACCTTTTTGTCGAATTTCTCTAAACCCAAATTTCTTTAATATACTTACAGCCTCTTTACCAGACATCCTTTTTAGTTTAGACATTAGTAACCTCAAAAGTAGTTAAGATTGAACGACCAATATTGGGTAAGGGAAATTCTTCAAGATATAGTTCGGTCGATTCTTTTAAATTAAAAATTGCTTCTTCAACTGTATGCCCCTGGCTAACAGTCCCTACTTCAGGACATTCTGCAACATAAAATTCTTCTTCTTTATGAAGAACTGCGGTAAAAGTGTGTTTGTCCATTTTTACACCTCTTTGACTATCATTTTTTGAAAATGAATAGACTTTATTTTCATTTTCCCGGTAATTTTTTTTCTTAAAATTAAAATATAAATTTAAAATATCACATATTTTTTTATTCTTTCACTAATACAAATGTAGTATATTTTAACTATAAAGTCAATCCTGATGACTTTAATTTACCCCAGTAAATGCGCGCCATGATTATGGAGCCAGATCTTGCAATATCACTTTTCATCTTCCCCCTCAATTTTTCTAATCGCTTACTCACTGTAGAATAATGTAAACTAATATATTCTGCTATCTCTTTTAAGGTATAGCCATACTGTAGGTGTGCCTCATACCTCACTTGATCTTTTGACTTCTTGTCCTTAGGTTCAGAAGGAAATGGGATGTGTCCCTATTTATTCTTAATTATCTCTTGAGACCGAGATCCAGCACCGATATTTTATTCAAAAATTTGACAAATAATACAATAATGATGTATAATTTATACGCAGTGTAGTAGTTATGTAGTTATATGGAGGAGAAACTGAAATGAAGATTTCAGAGGAAAAGGTGTATACTATACTGTCATCAACCGCCCGTTGAAAAAGACGGGCTTTTTATTTTATATGATTAATCCTCTGAAACATGGTTTTTAATTTTTCTAAATCAATATATTTATTGGAACATTCTATCAGTTCTTTTGAAATATGGTATCTCGTTGAAACCACGATAATATTTTTTCTTTTTTGCCTAAGAAATTTAATCAAACAGTCAAAATCACTATCTCCAGAAAACAAAACTAAAGTGTCGTATTTATCAATTAAATTTAAAGCATCTAAAGTAATTTCCACATCAAAATTTGCTTTACGTATATTGTTCTTTCCATTAAAGATAATTTTTAGTTTTTTAGTAATTAACTTAAAACCAATTCGTTTTAAAATAGTAAAAAAATTATTATGGGCTACATTATCAAAATTTGCAGAATAAAAACGTATCCTTACTAATTTCGTATAATTTTTAAAATAGTTATATAATTTTTTATAATCCATATACCATTCTAAGTCTTTTAACGAACTTTCAAGATTAGCGGCATCAATAAACACAATAACATTTCCTTTTATGTAGCTACTTATCATCGTACTCAGTTGCCTTGTTTCTCCTGTTTTCTTTTTCTACTTGTTTATTTTAAATTATTTTGATAATGCAATTTTATACAAATGCCCTTCAAAAAATACCCATAAAGATAAATGTAGTTAGCTCTTCACATTTTTTGATATAATTGCATCAAAAGATTAAAATCTCTTCTATTTTATTCTTCAATAATATTTTTATGTTAAAAAGGACAGAATAAAAAAATTATTTATTCTCTTGCTCTGTTCTTGACTGAGAGTCCAAATACTTTTCGTATCTTAGCTCTTCGGCTCTTTTTCTTTTTTGATAAAAGAAAAGATCTCTCCTGTTACCTTCATACAGATTACAATATTAAATTTAATGAAGTTTTATATAAAATCCTTTTTATTATTTTTTCAATTTTAAACATGAACATTAATTTAGACTATCTTTATTTATTATATACTACTTATTTTAAAAACCCTTCTTTTTTATAAAACTTTTTAAAAAGTATATAAATTGCTTACTAATCTGAACCTGATATATAATTTAACAGAAATATCTAGATTTAAAAATGTGAACTACCCCTATTTTATTATAAGGAAAGGTCAAGGAGATGGCAGGAGCTCAAAGCTTATGATTTTAGCTAATTTTAAGTAAGAAGAAAGCCTTATAATATAAGGGTTTCAGAGTCAGAATGCGAGATATCGCTTGTGGCGCATTATTTTAAGTCGGGCTATGGTTTTACCCCTCAAAAATAGCTTTTTTTAGCTAAATTTTCACCCCTCCAAAATTTGAAAGTGGCTATTTATAAGGGTTTCGTGATTTTGGGGAGGCAAAAATAGGCTAAAAACAGGGGTCGTAATTGCCATTTTTCGAAAATTGATGCCCTAAAAAAGGCACTCTACGTTCGTTTAAAGGGCATTCCTGAAGGGGGTCTAAAACCCTTATAAATAAAGGGTTCTTGTATCATTATTCCTTTTCGGTCATTCTCTCTTTCCCTCTCCCCTTAACTTTTCTAAAACTCTACACTTCTTCCTAATCCATCTAAGAAGATATGAGGGACCAGGAGGTATCAAATAACTTACGAAAAATTAGAAAAATTTACCGAATTATTGAGCATTAACAACCGTACCTTAGACACTCTAAATTATTTTTTCAATATATTTTTGAAAAGTATTA
>JBGPSO010000168.1:0-4106 GCA_041490145.1 Atribacterota bacterium | reverse complement strand
AGAAATTAATGATAGTGTTTTAATTCTGGGTAAAATTGATTTTATTTATGCACGAGCAGTATTAGCTAATAACATGAAAGCGGTGGAACCAAAATTAAATCAAAAGGGATTTGTTAATCTCATCCAGGCAAGGCACCCTTTATTAAAAAATTATGTAGTTCCCATTAATATCCGTTTAGGAAAAGATTTTGATATTTTACTAATTACTGGTCCTAATACAGGAGGTAAGACAGTTACTTTAAAGACTGTAGGAATACTTACTCTTATGGCTCAATGTGGGTTACATATTCCTGCTGCAGAGGGAAGTGAGATTGCTGTTTTTAAAAAGATATTTTGTGATATAGGAGATGAACAAAGCATAGAGCAAAATTTAAGTACTTTTTCTTCTCATATGAAATATATAGTTCAGATTTTAAGCTGGACTGATTCTAATTCTCTGATATTACTTGATGAATTAGGTGCAGGCACAGATCCTACGGAAGGAGCAGCTTTAGGTATGGCAGTTTTAGATTTTTTACGTAAAGAAAAATCTAAAGTAATCGCCACTACTCATCATGATACTTTAAAGACTTATGCGTATCTAACTGAGGGGGTAAATAATGCTCGTGTTGAATTTGATGAAAAAACCTTAAAACCCACATTTCAGATTTCTATTGGATTACCTGGCAAGAGTTGCGCTTTTATAATTGCCCGAAGTTTAGGTTTAGCTCCGGAAGTAATTTTACGAGCTCAGAGCTTTTTATCTCAAGAAAAAATTAAAGCAGATAGTTTAATTGAAAAGATTGAACAAGATAAAAAATTAATTGAAAAAGAAAAAGATCTAATAAAGATAACCAGAGAAGAAAGCTTTGAAATTAAAGATAGATTAAAGAAGGAACTAAATAAAACAGAAGAGAATAAAAATGAAATAATTCTAAGGGCTTACCAGGAAGCAGAAAAGATATTAAAAGAAACTCAGAATAGAGCTGAAAAGATAATAGAAAAAATGAATAAAAAGAGGACTATAAACACGCAATCTAAGGATTATCTATTAAAAGAAATGCAAGCAATTAACAAAGAGATAAAAGAGGAAATAGCTAAGATAAAACCAGAGGAAGAGTTAATTAAAAATCAAAATATTAGAATAGGAGACTATGTACTAATTAAGAATTTGAATAAAAAAGGGATAGTGCTTTCTATTAAAAGCGAAAAGTGTAAGGTTCAAGTAGATAATATGAAGATGTTAGTTTCAACTTTTAATATAGAAAAAATAGATAAGCCATATGAGATAACTAAGAATGTTATTAAAAAAAAGAATACCATTACTAAAGAATTAATTAATAGAGATAATCTTTATTTGACTAAAATGAAAACCTTTAAAAATAAAATTTTTCTACGTCAATTCAGAGTTGAAGAAGCCCGGCTAACGTTAGAGAAATATTTAGATGATGCTTATTTGTTAGGAGTTTCACCAGTATATGTGATTCATGGGAGAGGTAAGGGTGTCTTGCGGGAAGAAGTTAAAAAATTATTAGATAGAACACCTAATATTAAATCATTCAGATCTGGAGATACAAGCGAGGGAGGTATTGGAGTAACTGTGGTGTATTTTAAAAATTAAATTTGGGTAGCGTTTAGCGGATAGCGAATATATATAAGCGCAAAGCGTAGAGCGAAAAACGCAAAACTATAACTCAAAACTTAAAACTAAGAAAAAGGTTTTAAATTTTAAATTATGGTTCTACGCTTTTAGTTTTAAGTTTTGAGCTTAACATAATCAACATAATATACTCGTTAATTCTGCCTTTTGACTCCAAAATATCCAATCAGTTATTTATTTGGTTTTTTGTATTTTTCTCTAAGCTTATTTATTAGAGATTGAAGAGTTTCTTCTTCTTTTTCTTTAGTCTTTATAGGTTCTTCTTCTTGTTTTTTCTTAAATGTTTCAATTTCTTCATAATAAGGATTTTTAATCTCTTGATATTCTTCCGTTTTTGGTTTTTCGAAAATTGTTTGGTGAATGGTACAGTAAGATGTAGGCTCGGTGCCCTTTATAAAAGATACAGTTAATGTTTCTGGGCAGGAATTTATTGGAAGAAGACCTGATTCTTTGCAAACAGAAATATCTATTACTTTATCCGGTCGTAAAAAATCTTTTTTCTCATTATTTTCAAGAGCATCTTTCATAAATTTTGCCCAAACTGGGGCAGCAACTACTCCACCAGTCATTTTGTTCCCCAAAGGTTTTCTATCGTCATTTCCAATATAAACTGCAGTGACTAAGTCTGGAGTAAATCCTATAAACCAGGCATCGACAAAATCATTGGTGGTACCGGTCTTTCCAGCTGCTGGCCGGCCTATTTGAGCGTTCCCGCCAGTTCCTCTTTTAATCACTCCTTCCATCATATTAATAAGCACATAACAAGTTTCTTCTTTAAACAATTTCTTTTTTTGAGGAATATTCTCTTTTATAATTTTGCCGTTATAATCTTCTATTCGAATTATAGATATAGGGTCTACTCTTACCCCTAAATTGGCAATAGTAGCATAAGCAGAAGCAATTTCTAAAGGGGTTATCTCAGAAGTTCCCAAAGCCAAAGATAGATCTGAGCGAAGTTCACTTTTTATTCCTGCTTTATGGGCATAATTTATTACCTTATTTACTCCTACTTGTTCTAATAATTTTACTCCCACTACATTTATAGATAATTCGAATGCTTCCCTAAGGGTTACTGGTCCTCTAAATTCCTTTTCATAATTTTCAGGAGACCATCCATTTTCAAAAGTAACTGGAGAATCTTCTATAATATTACTGGGAGTAAATCCATTGTCTAAAGCTGTAAGGTAAATAAAAGGCTTAAAGGCAGAGCCAGGCTGACGATAAGCTTGAGTTGCTCGGTTAAATTTACTTTTTTCAAAATCCTTTCCTCCTACCATAGCCTTAATATAACCTGTTTGAGATTCAATAACTATTATTGCTCCTTCATAAACAGATTCTTGAAGTGCTTTCTCAGCAAAATATTGCATTCCTAAATCTAAAGTAGTATAAATTTTTAACCCACCTTTGTAGACTATATTAGCTCCATATTCTTCTAAAAGTTGAGAAAGAATAAAAGTAGAAAAGTAGGGAGCGGTAATTTTATCTCTTTTATTGTTGTAATCAAGTTTAATAGGGTTTTGTTTAGTTTTTTCCATTTCTTCTTTAGATATATAACCTAACTTAAACATTCTATTTAATATAATATTTCTTCTATTTAATGAAACTTCTGGGTTAAGAATAGGAGAATAATAAGAGGGACCACGAGGTAATCCTGCTAATAAAGCACATTCTGCAAGGTTTAAATCTTGCACACTTTTATTAAAATACATTTGAGCAGCAGCTTGAACTCCATATGCGCCATGTCCAAAATAAATTTCATTTAAATACATTTCTAAAATTTCATCTTTCGTAAAATTTCTCTCTATTTGTAATGCTAATAGAATATCTTTTATTTTTCTATTTAGACTAATTTCACGATTAAGGAAAATATTTATAGCTAATTGCTGAGTTATTGTACTGCCTCCCTGTGGTTTACCTTCTTTTGGCGATAAAATTGTATTTTTAAAATTTTCCCAGAGAGCTCCTCGTAGAATACCTCGGAAACTTATTCCCTTATGTTTGTAAAATTCTGAATCTTCGATTGCAATGAAGGCATTGATTAAATCTGGAGGAATTTCAGAAAGTTTAACTGGATTTCTATTTTCTTGAAAAAATTCGGTGATAATTTTACCATTAATATCATATACTTTGCTATTTATAGCATCTAAAAAATTATTTTCTTGAACCATTTCAGATATTTTTTGAGTATTAAGGGTGGTTAAACCAATAAAAGTAATAATAAAGGATAGGGAAAAAATTAATACTACCAGCAATAATTTTTTGGAGAAAAGAATATGATAAAGTTTTTTCTGTTTATTTTTGGATGACAATAATATAAACTCCTTTTTTTCGTATTACATATATAGTATAGCGTATAGCGCGTAGCGTTTAGCGTATAGTAAAAAAAGCGCAAAACGAAAAGCGCAAAACGAAAAACTAAAACTTAAAACTAAAAACGAAGAAAAAGTTTTGAATTTTGAATTATGGT
>JBGPSO010000167.1:0-4139 GCA_041490145.1 Atribacterota bacterium | reverse complement strand
TACAATCAACTATTATTCCAACATCTATGTTTTTTATATTAATATAATTATCTTCTAAGCAATGTACTTTATCGCTGTCGGGTAAAAAGTTATATATCCTTGGTAATCTGTCTTGATTTAATATAATAGGTTTTTTATTTAATTTTTTTAAAATAAAATACAGGGCAAGTTCAGAACCAATGGCATCACCATCTATATTTTTATGTGAAGTAATTAAAAAACTATTGTTTTTTTCTAATAATTTAGTAATTTCATTAAAATTCTTCACTATTTTCATCTTTCTTTGTATATGATTGTTTTTTATGTATTTCTGAAATAATTTTTTGTAATTTATATTGATATTCTATATCTTTGTCAATCTTAAATATTATTTCCGGTATGAATCTTAATTTTAAATCTTTCCCTATTTCTCCTCTTATAAATTTTGTGGCATGTTCCAATCCTTCTAAAGCTAATTTTTGACGATCTTCATCATTATCATTAAAAGTGCTTACAAAAATTTTAGCGTACTTTAAATCAGAGGATACTTGTATTTTAGTTATAGTAATAAATTTTATCCTCGGATCATTTATTTCTCGATAAATTACTTTATTAATTTCTCTTTTAAGATATTTTTCTAACTGTTCACTTCTTTTTGATGATGACATATTACTAATTCTCCAATCTACTAATTTACCAATTTACCAATTCTCCAATTACCCAATTCGCCAATTTAACAATTACACTAGTTTACTATTTAACCAGTTAGCCAGGTAACTAACCAAATTCACTAACGACTAATTAATTTTTTTATCATTAATTTCTCTAAAAGTATAAAATTCAAGTATATCTTTTAATTTAATATCATTAAATTTTTCTATACCAATTCCACATTCAAAACCAGTATTAACTTCTCTTGCATCTTCTTTAAATCTTTTTAAAGAAGCAGCTTTACCTTCATATATTAATTTTCCGTCTCTTATCACTCTTATGTTATCATTTTTTGAGATTTTTCCGTTTAACACATAACTTCCTGCAATAGTACCAACTTTGGGTATTTTAAATATTTCTCTAATTTCAGCTTGCCCACAGGTATACTCTTCAATTTTGGGTTTTAAATAACCTTTTAGGGCAGCTTTAATTTCATCTATTAAATCATATATAATTTTATATAATCTAATATCTACTTTTTCAGATTTAGCAATTTTTTGAATATTTAAATCAGGGCGAATGTTAAAGCCAATTATTATTGCATCAGAAGCAGAAGCTAACATAACATCCGTTTCAGTAATATTTCCGACACCCGCATGAATTATATCAATTTTTATCGTTTCATTCTCAATTTTTATTTTTTTTATAGCTTCTTGTAAAGCATCCAATGAACCTTGAAAGTCTGTCTTTAAAATAAGCTTTAATTTATCTAGGTTACCTTCTTTTATCTCTAAAAATAAATTATCTAAAGAGACTTTTGATGATTTTTCTATAATTTTATTTCTTTCCTCATCCTCTCTTTCATTGATTATGATTTTAGCTAATTTATCATCGGGTACTACTTGAAAGTAATCACCTGCTTGAGGCATTTTATAAAAACCTACAACTTCAACTGGACTTGAAGGTCCTGCTTCTTTAATATTTTTTCCTTTATCATTAGTAAGGCTTCTAATTTTACCGTACGATAATCCTGTAATAAAATAATTACCAACTTTTAATGATCCATCTTGAACTAATACCGAACCGATAATTCCTCTTTTTTTATCTAATTTTGTTTCTAGTATAAGACCTTTCGCGGGGGTATTAGGATTTGCTTTTAATTCCAACATTTCCGCTTGTAAAGAAATTGCTTCTAATAATTTTTTAATTCCCTTGTTTTGAAGGGCAGATATTTCTACCATCAAGGTGTCTCCGCCCCATTCTTCTGAAACTAAACCATATTTTGAAAGATCTTTCTTTAATTTTTCAATATTAGTATTAGATTTGTCTATTTTGTTAATTGCTACAATAATGGGGACATTCGCAGCTTTTGCATGATTAATTGCTTCAATAGTTTGAGGCATTACCCCATCATCTGCAGCAACAACTAAAACTGCAATATCTGTTGCTTTTACACCTCTTGCTCTCATGGTAGTAAATGCTTCATGACCAGGTGTATCAATGAAAACAATTTTTTTATTATCTATTTTGATTTGGTATGCACCAATCCGTTGAGTAATTCCCCCTACCTCTTCTTTAGTAACATTAGTCTTTCGTATTGAGTCAAGAAGGGTAGTTTTACCATGATCGACATGTCCAATTATAGTAATAACTGGAGGTTTGGAAATTGATTTTATAATCTCATCCTTTTTTTGAAAATTAATACTATTTTTTATTTTAACCGAAAATTTTATTTTGTATCCGTATTCCTTAACTAAGTGTTGTAAAATATTTACAGGAATTTCTTTGTCAATTGAACTTATTGTTCCAAACTGTATAATCTTTTGTAAAATTTCTGATAATGAAATTTTAAGTTGCGAAGAAAGTTCTTTTAAATTTGGCAATTTATTAATTTCTAAAACCTTGAGTGGTGGTTTATTTTCTGTCCCTTTCTTTTTCTTATCCATAGTAATCACTTCTTTTATTAACTCTATGGTATCCTTATCTAAAGTACTCATATGATTTTTAACCTTAATTCCTTCTTTATTTAAAAACCATATTAGTTCTTTAGTTGGTATTTTTAAATCTTCAGCTAGTTCATAAACTCTCTTTTTCACACCTATCACCTCCACTATGACTTGTATATACCTTTGATATATCCAAATATAATTATTATTTAATAATGTATTTTTTAAATAGTCTTCTCAATTCATCGAGTATTGGCAATGGAATATCTTGTTTTAATGATTTATTTAATATTTTTTTTCTTATAGCAATATTTAAACATTCAACATTATAACAAAGATATGTTCCTCTTCCAGATTTTTTACCTGTTTCATCAACTTCAATGTTTCCTTGAGGCGTTCTAATTATTCTAATCATTTCTTTCTTTGGTTTTTTATTTTTACAACCAATACAAGTTCTTACGGGCATCTTTATATTATTTACCATCTATAAATACCTTTTTTAACAGAAAATATTATTTTACTAAATCCTTTTGTAAATTAGAGTCAGAATTTGTGTTATTTTTTTTATATTCTGATTCGCTTTTTATATCAACTTTCCAACCGGTTAATTTTGCAGCCAGTCTAGCATTTTGTCCTTCTTTTCCAATTGCTAAAGAAAGTTGTTGGTCTGATACGATTACTATTGCAGTTTTTTCATTTTTAAAAAGATTTACCAAGATAACCTTGGCTGGACTTAATGAATTAGCAATGAATGTTTTTTCATCATCGCTCCATCTGATAATGTCAATTTTTTCATCTTTTAATTCAAGCATAATTGATTTTATTCTCGAACCTCTATCACCAATACATGCTCCAATGGGGTCAATCCTTTCATTTTTAGAATAAACTGCAACTTTTGATCTTTTACCTGCTTCACGAGTAATATGTTTTATTTCAACTAACCCTTCATGAATCTCAGGAACTTCTAATTCGAATAAACGCTTTAATAGTTCGGGGTGAGTTCTAGAAGCAAATATTTTAGGACCTTTAGAGGTTTTTCTTACTTCAATTATATATATTTTTATTCTTTTTCCTTTATAATATTCTTCATTCTTTATTTGTTCGTTAGGCAGAAGCAAAGCTTCTGTTCTTCCTAAATCTATAATAACATTTCCATATTCTATTCTTTGTACCACTCCCGTAACAATGTCTCTCTCTTTATCAATATATTTTTCATAAATTATATTTCTTTCAGCTTCTCTAATCTTTTGAACTATTACTTGTTTTGCGGTTTGAGCAGCAATTCTTCCAAATTCTTTAGGTGTAGTTTCAATTAAGATGGTATCTCCAATTTTAAACTTATCTTTATCCGATGTTTGTAACTCTTCTATTGAAATTTCGCTTAGGGGTTTTAAAGCTTTTTTTACAATAGTTTTCCTAATAAATGTTTTAATCTCTCCAGTATCTTTGCACATATTTATTTCCACATTATTCATATTAGTCTCATAATTTTTTTTATATGCTGAAGTTAAAGCAGATTCAATTGCTTCTATTAATATATCTTTAGATATTCCTTTTTCTTTT
>JBGPSO010000166.1:0-4139 GCA_041490145.1 Atribacterota bacterium | reverse complement strand
TTATATCTCCTCTTTTTATTTTCTTAAAATTTTCCAGAGATTCATTAATCATTTCTTGCATTCCTTCTGTTGATTTATTTTCTTTTTTTTCTGCTTCATTTTTATTGTTTAATTCCATAGTCCTTACATCCTTCCTTTTCTCGTATAAAGTATAGCGTAGAGCGTACAGCGTTTAGCGTATAGGAATATTATAGTATCCTGTATCGAGTATCGAGTAAAGATTTCGTGATTTTTTTACTTTTTGGCTTAGACTCATTTTTATTCTGAATTTTGATTACCTGATTCTAAATTTCTTACTATATGCTATATACTAATTTGACTTCTGGCTTCCGCTTCCTGACTTCTATTTTCTTCACTATATACTATATACTATATACTAGATACTATTAATTATTCTTTTTTCAGTGATTATTTTATGTACTGGAATATCATTTATATCAGTAGGTATCTTTTTTACTATTTGTATTTCAAAAGCTAAAGCAATAATTTTAGCAGAAGGGCAAATTTTTCTTAAAAAATTATCGTAGTATCCACAGCCTCTGCCAATTCTATTACCTCTTATATCAAAAGCAATTCCAGGCAATATTATTAAATCTATATCCTCTGGTGGAAATAACCTACGATATTCTTGCTTAGGTTCAAAAATTCCCTTTTTACCTTTTTCTAATTCTCTATCAAAATCAGTCAATTTTGAAGGAACTAAATTAATACATTCTGTTAAGATAACGGGAACAAAAATATTTTTACCCATTTTTATAGACGTTTTAATCATTTCTTTAGTCTGTACTTCGCTTCTGGTAGCTACGTAAAACATAATATTTGGGAAATTTATATATTCTTCACTCTTAAGCAAATTTAAAAATATTTGGTGACTTTTATTTTCTATCTCTTCTGAAGTTAGGGAAAGCCTTTGGTTAGATATATTCCTTCGTATTTCTTCTTTATTCATAACTTTATTATAATATAGTTATTTATTATTTTTGTCAAAATTATTGCAAACAAATTATAAAACCCCGCTATGTCGTGTGCTTTAGGTTTTGATACCTGTCCTCAGACAAGTGGGCATCTACCTAAATGCTTTATGTTTCCGCGTTAACTAAATTAGGAAACGTTAGATATTTGTCTCAATTCCAAGGAAAGGAGACTTACCTTAGGCTTACATGCAACATTTAGAGATCGATCCCTTTTTTTTAAAATGTTGGCTCAAAACTTCATTAGTCATCACGGGCACAGCAGGGTAATTATTCATTTTCTTTAACTTTATAATATCACAACTTATTATATTTTTCAATACCTCTTTTATTCGTATCGCGTATTGCTTATTATAGCTTATAGCAAGTAGCGTTTAGTGTATAAAGCATTTAGCTAAAAATGAAAAGCGCAAAACTTAAAACCATAGCTCAAAACTTAAAATTAGAGAATAGTTTTTAGTTTTGAATTATGGTTTTTCGCTTTTAGCTTTAACTTTTTAGTTAACAATGAAATTTTTGCGCTCACTGTTGTAAATCTAATTTAATATGAAGCTCTTTTAGTTGTTTATAATCTACTTCTGATGGTGCATCAGTTAAAGGACAGGTAGCTTTTTGGGTCTTGGGAAAGGCTATTACCTCTCTTATTGAATGAGCTCCAGCTAATAGCATCATCATTCTATCTAAACCAAAAGCAATTCCCCCATGAGGTGGTGCTCCATACTTTAAGGCTTGCAATAAAAATCCAAATTTTTGCTCAGCTTTTTTATCATCTATTCCTAATAGTTTAAAAATTTTCTTTTGAAGATCATTATTATGTATCCTGATACTACCTCCGCCAATTTCATTTCCATTAAGTACTAAATCATAGGCTTTTGAACGTACTTTTAAAGGATCACTATCCAATAAATCAAGATCTTCGTTAAGAGGTGCGGTAAAAGGATGATGAACTGAATCATATCTTTTTTCTTCCAGATTATATTTTAATAAGGGGAAATCGGTAACCCAAAGAAAATTAAACTCTTTCTTGTCTTGATTAATAAGATTTAAATCATTAGCTAAGTTTATTCTTAAATTTCCTAATGCTTCATACACTACTTTCTCCTGATCAGCAATAATTAGGATAATTTCACCTGGTTTAGCATTAGTTTTAATTTTTATATTTTCTATTTCTTCAGGGGAAAGAAATTTTGCTATAGAAGATTGAAAATCTTTTCCTTCTTTAAATTTTATATAAGATAAACCTTTTGCTCCAAATGAAGAAATGAATAATTGCAAATCGTCGAGCTTCTTTCGGGAAAATTCCTTATCTCCTTCTACTTTTATGACACATATTTTACCCTGATTTTGAATAACCTCCTTAAACACTTTAAAAGAGCTTTTTCGAAATAGGTCAGTTAGTTCTATTATCTCCATTCCGAACCTTAAATCTGGTTTATCTGTTCCATATTTGGAAATCGCTTCCTGGTAATCTATCTTCAAAAAAGGAGTTTTTATTTTAATATTAAGTATTCTTTGAAATAAATGAACGAACATTTCTTCAATTAAGTTGAATATTTCTTCTCTATCGATGAAGGACATCTCCATATCAAGTTGAGTGAATTCAGGTGCTCGATCAGCTCTTAAATCTTCATCGCGAAAACATCTTACTATCTGAAAATATTTTTCAAATCCAGCTATCATTAACAGTTGTTTAAATAATTGAGGAGATTGAGGCAGGGCATAAAATTTTCCCGGATTAACTCTACTGGGGACTATATAATCTCTTGCTCCTTCTGGTGTACTTTTAGTTAAAAAAGGAGTTTCTATATCTAAAAATCCTTTATTATTTAAATAATTCCTGATTTCCATACAAGTTTGGTGGCGTAAATTCATATTAATTTGCATTTTAGGCCTTCTTAAATCCAGATAGCGATACTTTAATCTTAGATTATCGTTTATTTCTAATTTATCATCAATATTAAAGGGCAGAGCATCAGAAATGTTTAATATTTTTATCTGTTTAGCCTTAACTTCGATTTCTCCAGTAGCCATTTGAGGGTTTTCTGTACCAGGTAAACGAGGAACAACCATCCCTTTAATTGTAATAACATATTCATTTTTAATATGGTGCGCTTTCTGATGGGCCTGGGCAGATTCTTTTGGGTCAAATACAATTTGAGTTATTCCGCTACGATCCCTTAAATCAATAAAGATTAATCCGCCATGATCTCTTCTACTTTGAGTCCAACCCATTAGAGTTACCTCTTTTTTTATATCATTTTTTCGAAGCTCTCCACAGGAGTTAGTTCTTTTCCAGGAACCTAATTCTTCAATTATTTCATTTGAGTTTTTCATTTTATTTTAAATATACTCCTTTATAAATTCGTAGTGCGTAGTGCGTATTGCGTACAGCGTTTAGCGTATAGGAAAAATCATTCTGTACAGCATACTGCCAACTTCTTTTATAAGATTTTCAATAATATCATTTTTATCTATATAATTTAAATCAAGAGATAATAAATATTGAGTTTCTAATTCCAATAATGAAGCATAGGCTATAGATAAAAATTGTTGATATTCCGCTTTATGTTTCCTTCCATATCCTTCAGCTATGTTTGAAGGTAAAGAAATTGCTGCTCTTCTTATCTGTTGGGTTAATCCATAGGTTTCAGATCTTGGGAAAGCTTTGGTAATTTTATATACTTCCAAGACTAATCTATAAGCCTTTTGCCAAACTATTAAATCTTTAAAGCTTTTTGTTTTCAATATATAGTGTTTTCCTTCTATTTAAATATTTATTTATATTACAATAATAAAAAAAATAGAATCCTTTCTATCCTTTGTTTTTTGTCTTTTTCCTCTCCCAACTAAACGCTGTACGCTATACGCTCCACGCTATTTTTATGGGTAAATCTTATTCAACATACGGGGAAAGGGAATTGTTTCTCGGACATGATCTAAGCCACATATCCAGGCAACAGTTCTTTCAATTCCCAAACCAAATCCTGAATGAGGAACTGATCCATATCTTCTTAAATCTAAATACCACTCATAATTTTCTCTGGGTAGATTATGTTCTTTAATCTGATTAGCTAATAAATTATAATCGTCGATCCTTTGACCGCCTCCTATAATTTCTCCATATCCTTCAGGAGCTAATAGATCTGCACATAGGGCAACCTCTGGTCT
>JBGPSO010000165.1:0-4150 GCA_041490145.1 Atribacterota bacterium | reverse complement strand
TCCCAATAATATTAAAGTTATCGGTTTTTTTTACTAAAATGGGGGAATGATCTAAATTAGTACTTTGTAATATAATATATTCATTTTGCTTTACTACTTCTTTTATGGTAATTTCGTTATTCAATGAAATTAAGGCAATAGTTCCATTACTTACATCGTTTTGTCTTCTTATAATTACAATATCGCCTTCTTCAATTCTTTTACCTATCATACTTTTATCTTTTACTCGGATAGCAAAAAGATCTTTCATGGGAAGAGTTTCCAGCCCAGGAGGAATTGGACTATATCCTTCTATATTCTCTGAAATAGAAGAAGGTTTTCCTGTTGAGATAATATTGTAGATAGGAATTTGTTTGAAATCATCTTTGGCTTTTATAGAAGGAAGATAACCCATAAGGTATAAAAGATCTTCTGGTTTAGCCTGATAAGCTTTAGCCAGTTTATTTAATATTCCGGCAGAAGGTTTTCTCTTATTCCTTTCAATTAAGGAAATGTATGAGTTAGATATGCCAGTTTTGAGCTCTACTTGCTTAGTGGTAAAATTGTTTTTTAACCTTAATTCTTTTAAATATGGTCCTATTTCCATTAACGTTACCTCAATATCTTTTTGCTTGCAATTGTCATTATATAATATTTTTTTGATATAATTGTAAAAAAAGGCAAAAATTATTTTAAAAAACGTTGACAAATGTAATATTTAATGATATAATTCTTACCAATGTAAGAAAATAACTTATAACGCCTATGGTTTATAAAATAAAAGTTAGAATTAAAAAAAATAATTTGATAAATATTCTTGCCAGAAAAAATTGGAATTTCACCGAACTTGCACGGAGAATAGGCTATTCTTCCAGTATGATTACTTTATATCTGAATGGAGAAAGAATCCCTACAGCTAAAGTAAGAAGAAGAATGTTAGATGCACTGGGATGTGAATGGGATGATATTTTTTATATCATTGAATCGGATAAATCTCAGTGAGTTATTAAAGTATATAATAAATTTGATATTGATTTGAATGAAATAAAGGGGAAAAGATATTCTTTTGATATAATTAATTTTAGCAAATATATTTAGGTATGGTATTTATTATTTCAATTTTGAGTATTTTCAGAGGTTGGAGGCTAATGTTAAACCAAAGTAAAGAAAAAACAGAATTAGAAAAATTAAAAAAAGAAGTTGTTGTTTTAAATAAAGAGCGACAGAGAATTACCAAAGAGCTGTCTTCCTTCAAGTTGATAATTTCAGAGATAAATAGCAACCCTGATCTGGATAGAGTGCTGGATTTAATCATTCAGAAAGCTATCCAGATAGTAGAAGCCGAGCGAGGCTCATTGATGCTCTTTGACCCTCAGAGTGAGGAACTATATATTAAAAGCTCGGTAGGTTTAAGCAAAAGAACTATTTCTGGGGTTAGAATTAAGCCAGGGGAAGGGATTGTCGGTTGGGTCTTTAAAGAGGGTAAGCCTTTATTGATAAAAGAAGGGGCTAAGGATCTGCGGTCTAAAAAGTTTGAAGAGATAGAGGTGGAATTAAAATCTATAATCAGTGTTCCCTTGAAGATAAAAAACCAAGCGATAGGAGTAATTAACGCTTATAATAAGAGGGAAGGTAATGTTTTTAATACAGATGATTTACAACTTCTTTCTGCCTTTGCCAATCAAGCGGCTATAGCCATCCAGAATGCCCAACTACATCAAGAAGTAAAACGGTTAGCTATCACTGATGGTTTAACCGATCTTTATAATTTTAGATATCTCCAAGAACGTTTAGAGGAAGAAACAAAAAGAGCCCAAAGATTTAGACGACCTTTAGCTTTAATTATGGCAGATATAGATCACTTTAAAGAGTTCAATGATATCTATGGTCATCCAGAAGGAAATAAAGTTTTAAAAGTTTTAGCCAATATTATAAAAGCTAATGTTCGGGAAATAGATATAGTAGGACGATATGGCGGTGAGGAATTTATTATTATTCTCCCAGAAGCTGACAGAGAAGAAGCCCAGAGAATAGCCGAACGAATCAGGATTAAAGTAGAGGAATATAACTTCCAGAATAAAGAAGACCATCTTAATAATCCTAATAGGAAAATAACCCTGAGTTTAGGAGTAACCTCCTGTTTTCAGGAGAGCATCAGTCCACAAAATTTAATATACAAGGTTGATCAAGCCCTTTATCAGGCTAAAAGAAAGGGTAGAAACAGGATGGAGGTCATTTAATAAGATTATTAAGGATAGGAAATATTTCTTTTAAGTGAGTGATTATAAAGTCTGCTTTATTCTTATCAGTGTCCCTTTCCGAGGATTTATTTATCCAGATAGTAGTCATCCCTATATCTTTTCCACCAATAATATCTTTTTTGTAAGAATCACCCACAATAATGGATTCTTCTCCCTGACAATTGGCTTTATTTAGAGCTACTTGAAAGATTTTTGCTTCCGGTTTGTAGATTTGAACTTCTTCTGAAGTGGTAATAGAGTCAAACATTTCTTTAATACCAAAGACATTAAATTGAAAATCCATATAGTCATTATCTATATCACTGATAATTCCTAGATGAATAGAGTCATTATTTCGAATTTGTTCGATGATTTCAAAGGTTTCTGGAAATAATTTTATATATTTTTTATGATTTTCAAAATATAATTCCTTAAACCACTGAAAATCTTCTCGTGAAGGGCTGATATTATTTTCTGCAAGTATTCCCTTAAATGCTCTTTTAGTCGATTCACGAAGAGGAGCAAAGGATTTTTCTTTGGGATCAATATCCAGTAAAGTCATTTCTTTTGTAAATATAAAAGAATGATACTTATGTACCAATTCTTCTTCAGAGACAGAGAGATGATATTTTTGAATAATATCTTTCATCATATGCAAATGGGCTATAGTATCACTTTCTGCATCAAGCAGAGTCCCTCCAAAATCAAAAAATATGGCTTTGTATTTTTTTACTTCTTTTTTATCTTCTTTTCGCATCTTGTCCTCCTTAATTTAAATGTTAAATAGTTGATAGCTTTAAATGCGAGTTTTCAGTTATCGGTTTTCGGTTTACAGTCAGTTTAGTCGATAGTGAATAGTCGTTAGTATTTAACCAAATCTACACGCTACCCGCTCTACGCTAATTATGATATACAATATACTAATTTAGTATTATAATCGAAAATATTAATTTAATAAAGTAAAGTTTATAAGAAAATCAGGCTGGATAAAAATTCTGTATATATTTTGAGATTTTTTTGCAGGGGTCGAATTCATTCGACCCGAGACGGGTTTGATGAATCAAACCCCTACATTTACATAGAGGGTAATTTTTTTATAACTTTATTCTTTTATCTGGGTAAGTAAGAGTAAGGTTATTAGAGCAAATATTAGTCCAGCCCAGAAGGGTGATTGAGCCCCCAATTGGGTTTTTAAATATCCACCTAAGGAAGGTCCTAAAGAGCCTATCAGTCCAGTGCAGGTACCAATAAAACCGATAACTAATCCCCTTGATTGTTGATGGGATATATCGGCAAGAAATGAATCATAAGCAATGTAACAACTCTGGAAAAAAATGTATAATATTGCAAATAGACTAATGGCGGGCCATAAGGGGGAACTTAAACTCCACAAGATTATAGATACTCCTAAACCTAATGTACTATGCAATAAGACCTTTTTACTGCCCCATTTATCAATAATTTTTCCTCCCCAAAGACTGTAAAAAACTGCAGCCAGTCCTCCTAGAGCAAAAAGTAAATTAATTTTGGATTTATCAAGACCCATCACTTCATTGGCATATAATGATATAAAAGGTCCATTAGTAGTAAGATTAAATAGAAGAAAAAGAGAAGAAAGAGCTAAAATAATAAGTAACATTTTTTTATTGAATAGTTTTTTAAAAGAATCAAATTTATTAATTTTTGTCCGATAGTGATGAGTTTCTTTTAGCCAGAGCATTCTAACCAGAGCACATAAAAAGGTAGCAATAGAACTAAGATAAAATAAATATTTTATTTCTATTCGGGGAATCAATATCGCTCCTATAGCCGAGCCTATAGTCATTCCTAAAATTGCAAAAAGTTCAAATGTACTATAGGCCATCCCCCTTTTTGTTTTTGGAACAGATTCAGCAATTAGTGAATAGAAAGAAGGTAGTTGAAGGGCGCTT
>JBGPSO010000164.1:0-4189 GCA_041490145.1 Atribacterota bacterium | reverse complement strand
TCCTTAGCTTGATTCTCTTTACTAAATAAAAAATCGTTTCCTTCCTTTAAAAAATCTATTTTTATTTTTTATAATCCATTTATAATACTTCGATATAAATTTTAAAAATCCTGCTTTATTTTCACGAAATTATAAAAAAATTTAGATTAATTTTCTTTATATAATAAATCCTCGTTTTAAATCTTTTTAAGTCGTAAATAATAACATTCGTAAAACTTCAAAATAATCGTCCGATTCAAATGCTACATTAGTAGAAGAAAGTTGTTTCATTTTAGGGTAAAAGGATGCTTTGTATGCTCTCCAATGATTGGTATAAGATAATTCTACCTTAAAATGATGAGGTAATTTTATTTTACATTTATTAATATCTTCTTTTAAGATTGACTCTACCCCTTCTTTAATTTGTTTTACGGCCAACTGAGGATGAATGCTAATCACTGAATTACCCACCCCCTTATTTACAGCAATAGTCTTGATATTCTGGTTGAGGGTATTCGCTTCTTTACAAATTCCCTCATCTCCACTAACTAAAACTACCGGTACATTTACCATCGCCGCAATATAACTATGGATTAAGAATTCACTGGCAAATTCTCCGTTTAATTTAATATAATTAAGACGATTAGGGTTTAAAGTATGAGATAAAGGATTGGCATTGGAACTACCGAAAGAATGATAACCAATCATTAATAAAGCATCAAATGATTCGTCTAATTCTTGAACCATTAAAAAGGGGTGTTCACTCCAACCCCGTACCAGTCTAATTATTTCCGGGAGATCAACTGCGATAATATTTCTTCCACTGTCATGGGCATCTTTAATCCAAATCTCTTCTACCCCCGCATTCACTGCCCCTTCACATGCCGCTTTAACTTCGTCAGTCATCTGCTGGGCAAATTTTTGATAATCAGATTTTGACTTTTCGGTTTCATCCCAATGGGCAATACCGGTAACTCCTTCGATATCAGCACTTATATATATTTTCATATCTCTCTCCTATACTATTAATTAAGTTTACTAAAATATTAATTAGTATTAATAAATATCTAAACTTATCTAGAAATTTTTAATGCTCTATTCCTTTGAGAGAAAAAAGTAGGTCTTACTTATATTTCTAAACTACTTAATTCTAACAAATCTCAGAGGATTATGCAAAACTTAATGGAGTATTTTTCAAAAATTTTGTTAGTGTAAAATTTTTCGTTTACTTGAATTATTCTTTATTTATGCTATTATTAGTATTAGCTTAGAAATTAGGGAAGGAGATAAAGATTATGGCTACTAATAAAAAAGAAGAATTCAAGCTTTCTGGGAATGAGATAATCGAAAAGATTAAAAGTATTGTAAAAGAAGGGAATGCTCGAAAGATTATCATCAAAAATGAAAACGGAGAAACTGTCGCCGAATTTCCTTTGACCGTAGGTGCAGTAGGAGCACTTCTTGCCCCAATCTTGGCTGCGGTGGGTGCTATAGCTGGCTTACTTACCAAATGCACTCTAGTAGTAGAAAAAAAATAAGAATATTTTTTATAGAGTTTTCAGGGTCAGGCTTCACAAATTCTAAATGCGAAAAAACGTTCTTTTTTGCATTATTTTAAGTCGAGCTATGGTTTTACCCCTCGAAAATGGCTTGTTTTGGCTAAATTTTCATCCCTTCAAAAACTAAAAGTGGCTATTTATAAGGGTTTCGTGATTTTGGGGAGGCCTAAATAGGCTAAAAATAGGGGTCGTAACTGCCAATTTTTCGAAAATTGAAATGCAAAAAAAGGCACTCTACGTGCGTTTTAAGGGCATTCCTGAAGGGGTAATTTTAAAATGGGGACAGTCTTCTTTTGTCCTCTCGCATTTAATGCAAGATAAAAAGTAAAGCCTGTCCCCATTTTTTTCTAAAACCCTTATAAATAAAGGTTTTTATGTCATTCCCTACTTCTTATCTGTCATTCCTGCGCAAGCAGGAATCCAGTTTCTCTTTTGGAATTCTTGCAAGGCTCACCATGCGTAAATAAGGGCAACAACCTCTCCTCACAAGTAGGACAGGCATCTCCGCCGGTCATTCTATTTTCCCCCTATTTTTTCCTTCTGGATTTTTCTCTAGACTTAACCGAAGTTCTCCCAGCTTACACTCCTAGCACTACGAACCAGTGCATCGATCACTTGCATGTTTGCCACAGCGTCTTCGAGTGGTGTCGGGACCTCTCTATCTTCCAGCACTGCCCGTGAAAAGAGGTCTCCCTGAATCGTATATTGATTGTAAATCTCCAGAATAACCTCTTCAATCCTGGCATCATCTCCATGCCATATTTTGCACGGCCGGTCAGGAGGGGCATTAAAAGGTATTTCAATTTCAATTCGCCCCTTGGTACCAAAAATGTTTACCCGTTGATAAGGTACCAGCTGTGTCGCACAGGTGAAGGTTGAAGTACCGCTGGCAAACTCTAATATGCCAGAAGTTAGGCGATCAACCTTCATCTCCGGATCTTCTTCCCTGGTACCGCAGACCCGCCGGGGCTCAGCCCCAAAGATAAACCGTGAAAGCGAAATACAGTAACAACCGATGTCCATCAGTCCCCCGCCACCAATATCCGCTTTATTTCGAATGTTGTTGGGGTCGCTATTGTAGTAGGAGAAGAAAGATTGAATCGTCCGCAATTCACCGATTTTCCCTTCGGAAACCCTTTTCTTTACCCATTGCCACTGCGGATGATGCCGGTACATAAATGCTTCCATAACCTTTAACCGGGGAAATTTACGGGAAGCCTCCAGCAGTTCCTGAGCTTCAGCTGCATTTAAGCCAAGTGGTTTCTCGCATAAAACGTGCTTGCCGGCCTTCAGTGCTTTGATGGCCCAGGGAACATGCAGATGGTTGGGAAGCGGAAGGTAAACAGCATCGACATCGCAATCAGCTAGCAATTCTTCGTAAGAGCCATAAGCCTTCTCTATACCCAACCGCCTTGCTGCTGCCTGTGCCTTTTCCAATTGGCGCGAAGCAATGGCAGTAAACTTGCAATACTCCCCCAATTGCATAGCGGGAATCACCTTTTCAGTGCCAATTTTAGCGGTGCTCAGGACACCCCATCTAATCTTTTTCATTTGATTGCCTCCTTTTTTTATTTATTATTAGCTTTCCCCACAAACAAGAAAGGAAATACAATATCGCTTACACAGCAGGGTATCCAGACTGAGATAAAAAGAAATAAAAAATATAGCGATTATAGCGATAGCTGCCCCAAAGATGGTAAAAGGAATATAATGTTTCGATTTATGAAGAATATTTTTAATCATCTCTTTTTTTCTTTTCCTTATCTTCATACATCTTCTCATCAGCTATTTTGATTAATTCTTCTATAGATAAAGGATTAGACGGGTTATAACAAGAAAGACCAATACTGAAGCTTATCTTATAGGGCTTATTTAAATTTTCATTTAATTCTTTTAACTTATTAGTTATTCTTTCTTTGATTAGAAGAACATCATTCAGAGAGCTATCGGGAAAAATCAACAGGAATTCATCTCCTCCCATACGACAGATGATATCGACCTCTCTTAAGGTAGATTTAAAGAACTTCGCTGCCTCTTTTAAGGCCTTATCACCTTCTTTATGACCAAAGGTATCGTTAATATATTTGAGCCTATCCAGGTCAAGATAGAGTAACAGGATAGAGGTTTTATGGCGCTGGGCAGACTTAATTTGCCGTTCGAAAAGACTCAGACCATACCCTCTGGCATAACAACCGGTAAGGACATCAAAATGAGCTAACTTTTCCAACTTTTTCTCCAGTCTTTTGCGTTCAGTAATATCAATATAAGTTGCTATTAATCCTTTTATCTGCCCATCAATTTTTATACTAGAACCAGATATTGAAACCGGGAAGAGTGTGCCATCTTTCCTTTTCCTTATGGTCTCATAATTAAAATAACCTTTTGATAATCTTTTAGTTAATCCCTTTCCTTCTTCCAATTTATCAGAGGGATAAATCATTCCGTCATCAAGGTTTCTACCTTTTATCTCTTCCAGGGTATAGCCAAAGAGTTTAGTAAAACGGGGATTTATGTTTAATATAGTGTCCTTCTCATCTACATATATTAAAGCCTCAGGACTATTCATAAATAGACTGGCAAATTCTTGCTGACTCTTCTGTAAAGTTTCTTCAGCTTTTTTACGCTCTAGGGCAGTAGCCACCTGAGAGGAG
>JBGPSO010000163.1:0-4201 GCA_041490145.1 Atribacterota bacterium | reverse complement strand
TAATTACTACTCTTGGAACTATGAGTATATATAGAGGTTTAGTATTCGTAATCTGTAAAGGGACCTGGGTTAGTGCTCATGAGATGACCGAAGCTTTCAGGGAGTTTCCCAGAAGAAGTTTTTTAGGGATATCTAATCTCATATTTATAGCTATATTAATAATAGTATTATTCCTGATTTTCTTAAGTCTAACTAAAACCGGAAGAGAAATTTATGGAGTAGGTGGTAATAAAACAGCGGCACAATATGTGGGGATTAACCTAAATAAGATTAATTACCTTGCCTTTACCTTATGTGGAGGAATTACTGGTCTTGCTGGATTTCTCTGGGTGGCACGCTATGCCGCTGCTCAGAGTGAAACTGCAATTGGTTTTAATCTTCAGACGATTGCTGCTTGTGTAATTGGAGGAGTAAGTATAACTGGTGGTTCTGGAACAGTTATCGGAGTTGTGTTGGGGGCTTTTTTTATTGGAATTGTCTATGATTCTCTTACTATGATTAATGTTTCACCATTCTGGCAAATGGCAATTCAGGGTTTTATTATTCTATTTGCCATTATAATAAATACTATTATGGATAAACGGAATCAGCAATTACTGTTGAGAAAGAGAAGTTTTAATGAATAAACCAAAAGCTTTAGTGGATAAGAGGAATATATTTGATCTTGAAAAAATTAGAAAAATAAATTTATTAAATATCTTGTTAAAATGGGAAATTATTCTCCTTTTTATTTTTATTGCCATCATAATAGTAAATTCTAATCTGTCACCGTATTTTTTAGATTATAATAATCTTATGAATACTACTTTCAATTTTATAGAAAAGGCGATAATTGCCCTTCCTATGATGTTGGTTATTATATGTGGTGATATTGATATTTCTGCCGCCTCTATTCTAGCTTTATCTTCAGTTTTTATGGGTATGGCCTCCCGAGCCGGGGTAGGTACATTTGGGTTGATTGCAGTTGGACTTTTTACTGGCTTAGCTGCCGGTTTTTTAAATGGTTTTATTATAACAAAATTTGGAATTCCAGCGATTGCGGTTACCCTGGGAAGTATGTCTTTGTTTAGGGGAATTGCTTATGTAATTCTTGGAGACAAGGCATTTACTAAATACCCTAAATCTTTTGCTTATTTTGGGCAAGGATATATAGGAAATACTATGATTCCTTTTGAATTGGTACTTTTTATAGTACTGGCCATAATTTTTGGAATAGTGCTACATAAAACCACGTTAGGTCGTAAGGTATTTGTAATTGGAAACAATTCTACTACTGCTAATTTTTCAGGGATACCGGTAAATAAAATACGTCTTATTATTTTTACAGTTATTGGTTTTTGTTCAGGATTGGCATCAATTTTACTTACTTCGCGCATCGGGAGTACACGACCAAACATAGCTGATGGTTGGGAGCTGGAGATTATTACCACAGTTGTACTGGGTGGAGTAGTTATTACCGGTGGCCAAGGAAATATTTTTGGAGTAATTATTTCGGTTTTTATTATTGGATTTTTAAAATTTGGAATGGGTCTTATTAATATTCCGGGAAAAGTTATGAATATTGTAGTAGGATTTCTATTGGTTATAGCAATTATGCTTCCAGAATTACTTAAAAGAATAAAACCAAAAAACAATATTAATAAAATATATTCGGGGGTGCGCTGATGAAAAGAATAGCCTTTAAAATGAAATTAAAAACAGGTTTCGAAACCGAATATAAAAGAAGACATAAAGCAATTTGGGCTAAACTTAAAGAAGAATTATCTAAAGCAGGTATATATGATTATTCAATATTTCTCGATCGGAAAACTCTTGACCTTTTTGCGGTGCAAAAATTAAAAGATGACCATACCATTGATCAGCTTCCTTCCCAGGAAATAATGAGAAAATGGTGGAATTATATGAACGATATCATGGAAACAAACCCAGACCACTCCCCAATTACTGTCTCACTGGAAGAAGTTTTTCACCTGGATTGAAGGGTTTTTTATCTTAGAGATATAAAAGTTTAAAATTAAGGAAATATAATTTCTAAGAGACTCAATAGAGGAGGAAAAAATGATAAATAAGCTGGATATTAAAAGTAAAATTTTAGGCGAATTAATAAAACTTTCTAATAATCTTGGAAGAGAAGAATATCATCTGGCCATTATTGGTGAAGGCAATGCTTCAGCCAAGGTTAAGGCTGAGAATATTAGGGAGAGTTTTTTTATAAAAGCAAGCGGGACCCAGCTTGCAACGGTAGGTGAGGAAGATTTTATTCAAGTTTATTTTGAACCAATTATGCAGCTTATAAACATAGACAATCCTGATGCAGAAGATATTAATCATATCTTTGAGAAAGCTAAAATAGATAAAAAATGCCAGGCGAATCCCTCGGTGGAAACTTTATTACATGCTATTTGTCTTAGTCTTGAAGGAGTAAATTTTGTTGGCCATACCCATCCCATAGCAGTAAATATCTTAACTTGTTCGAAGGGTTTCCCTGAAAATTTGAAAGGTAGAATATATCCAGATGAGATTGTTTTGTTGGGGAAAGAATCAATCTTTATCCCTTATACGGATCCTGGGGTTGAATTAGCTAAAAGAATCAAGAAAGAAATCGATATATTTCTGGAAAGGCAGGGAGAAAGACCCAAAGTAATCTACCTACAAAATCATGGACTTATTGCCTTAGGATCTTCAGCTATGGAAGTGGAGAATATTACCTTAACTGCCAATAAATCTGCTGAAATTCGTTTTGGCGCACTACTTTTAGGAGGGATAAATACCCTCTCCGAAGAAATAATTATCCACCTAGCGGAAAGACCAGATGAAAAGTATCGACAAGAATTATTTAAACTGCAAAAATAGTTTTTAAGGGTATAGGTATAGAGAGGTTAAAAGTAAAAGGTTAAAAGTAAAAAGTACAAGAAAAGAAAGATAGGTTAAAAGTAAAAGTAAAAAAGATAATTTTAACTTTTTAGATTTAACTTTTAACTTAAAGGGGCTGTCTTATGAAGAAAAAATTTGTAGCGGTTGATCTGGGGGCAGAAAGTGGAAGAGTAATTGTGGGTGATGTTTCGGAAATGGAAGTAATGCACCGTTTTCTTAATAAGCCAGTAAGGATTAAAGATAGTATCTATTGGGATATCCTTAATATATTTATGGAGATAAAAAGTGGTTTAAAAATTGCTTTTAAAAAATATCCTGGTCAGATAGCGAGTATTGGTGTAGATACTTGGGGAGTTGATTATGTTCTTTTAGACGATAATGGAGATCTTCTGGGAAATCCCTATCACTATAGAGACAAAAGAACAGACCATATAATGGAGGAAGTATTTAAAATCATCCCCCCAGAAAAGATTTTTATAGAAACAGGAATCCAATTTATGCAGATAAACACTATCTATCAGCTATATTCCTTTATTAAAAACAAAGCTAAGATCTATAAAGCAGCTCGATACTTTTTAACTATTCCTGATCTCTTTAATTACTGGTTGAGCGGGATTATAAAAAATGAATATTCTATTGCTACAACTACCCAATTATATAATCCTAAAGAAAAAAAATGGTCGGTTAAATTATTAGAAAAGCTGGGAATCAGAGAGGAAATGTTTGGTGAAATAATTATGCCTGGAACAAAACTGGGAAAGCTCTTACCTTATGTTGCTCAGGAGATTGGCGCGGGTCCAGAAATAGAAGTTATTGCTCCTGCTTGCCATGATACTGCTTCCGCAATAGCTGCAGTTCCGGTTATAAATAATATAGACTATGCCTATCTTAGCTCAGGTACCTGGTCATTATTGGGGATAGAATCTCCTCAACCAATTATCAACGAAGGAAGTTTTAAATATAATTTTACCAACGAAGGATCAGCAGATGGTGGTTTCAGGTTTCTTAAGAATATTACTGGTTTCTGGATTATTCAAGAGTGTAAAAAATTTTGGGATGAAAAGGATAAAATATATTCGTATGATGAGTTAACTATATTAGCTTCAAATTATGGGTCAGTTAATTTGAAGATTAATCTTGATGACTCTCGTTTTCTCAAACCTAATCTTATCGATGACAGTATGCCACATAGGATTAAGGCTTACTGTCAGGAAACAGGACAAAAAATTCCTCAGACGCCAGCGGAGATGGTCAGGGGAATAATTGAAAATATGGCTGACATTTATGCCCAAACTCTAAAGAAAATAGAAGAAGTAAGCGGTCGATC
>JBGPSO010000162.1:0-4225 GCA_041490145.1 Atribacterota bacterium | reverse complement strand
CAAGTCCTCTGTATTTTCTCTAACTATCACTAAATCAATATCCGAATATCGAGAGGGTACACCTTTATATGATTTTACTGGTCTAATATTTGCATATAATTCTAACGTCTGTCTTAATGCTACATTAACACTTCTAAAGCCAGTACCTATAGGAGTAGTTATGGGTCCTTTTAGGGCTACTTTATTTTTTTTAATGCTATCAATCACATAATTAGGAAGAGGTGTACCAAATTTTTGAATAACTTCTTCACCAGCTTCCACAATTTCCCAATTAATTTTCACGCCGCTTGCTTCTAAAACTATTCGAGCCGCCTTGATAACCTCCGGCCCAATTCCATCTCCCGGAATTAAGGTAATATTATAAGCCAATTTTATTTCCTCCTAACTAATTATTCTTTTATACTTCCTTTTGATTTTACTAAATTTAAAAGTCCTCCTTGAACTATTATCTCTTTCTGTCTTGGTGTAATTTTTAAAATCATCTTATATTCCTTGCCATTTGTCATATTTTTTACCTTAACTACGCCTTTTTTAAGCTGTAGAAAGGCATTCTCTATTAAAAGTTCATCCATTTCTTCAATATTATCATAATCCTCTGGATTTTCAAATATCAAGGGGATTATTCCGTTATTTATAAGATTTGCTTGATGTATTCTAGCAAATGATTTTGCTAAAACTGCCTTTACCCCTAAATATAAAGGGACAAGAGCTGCATGTTCCCTACTTGATCCTTGTCCGTAGTTTATACCTCCAATTATAAAACCACCTCTGTTTTCCCTTGCCTTCTTCGGAAAATCTTTATCGCAAGGGATCAAACAATAATCGGAAAGATAGGGTATATTTGACCTATAAGGAAGAAGTTTTGCATTTGATGGCATAATATGATCTGTGGTGATATTATCCCCTACCTTGGTTAAAACTTTTCCTTGAACCTCTGTACCTAAGGGCTTACCTTTTGGAAATAGCTTTATATTTGGTCCTTTCACCACTTCCACCTCCAGAGGATTATTGGCAGGTGGTACAATTAGATTATCATTTATCAAAAACATTTTTGGTTCTTCAATTATAATAGGTGCCCCCAACTCCCTTGGATCAGTAAGATAACCAGTAATTGCTGATACTGCGGCAACCTCAGGACTTACTAAATATATTTTTGCAGAGGGCGTGCCAGATCTCCCTTCAAAATTTCGATTAAAAGTTCGCAGAGATACACTATTTGTTGATGGAGATTGCCCCATACCTATACAGGGTCCACAAGCACATTCAAGAATTCTTGCTCCTGCTGCAATTAAAGAAACCAACGCCCCTTCTTTAGCAAGCATACTTAATACTTGCCTTGACCCTGGTGCTATCACTAAAGAAATATTTTCTGCAATAGTTTTTCCTTCCAGTATCTTTGCTACTTTCATCAAATCAATATATGAGGAATTTGTACAGCTACCTATAACTATCTGATTAACCTTAAGCCCTTTTAAAGAAGATACCGATACTACCTTATCCGGGCTATGAGGACAGGCTACTAAGGGTTCTAATTGAGAAAGGTCTATCTCTATCTCTTCATTATAGATTGCTTCATAATCAGCTTTTATTTCTAAAAAATCATTCTCTCTTTTTTGAGCTTTTAAAAAATCCAAGATTACCTCATCACTGGGGAATATAGAAGTTAATGCTCCTAATTCGGTTCCCATATTAGTAATCGTTGCCCTTTGAGGAACAGATAAATCTTTTATGCCCTCACCAACATATTCAAATACCTTACCAACACCCCCCTTGACAGTTAACCTTTTTAGAATTTCTAATATGATATCTTTTGCTGAAACCCAGGGAGGTAATTCCCCCTTAAGATTTACCTTCACTACTTCAGGCATGGTGATATAATACTCTCCAGTGCCCATAGCTATGGCAACATCCATCCCACCAGCTCCTATTGCTAACATCCCTACCGCCCCAGCTGTAGGAGTATGGCTATCTGATCCTAAGAGGGTTTGCCCTGGGATGGTAAATCTTTCCAAATGAACTTGATGGCATATACCGTTACCTGGTTTTGAAAAAAATATTCCGTACTTTTTAGCTATAGTTTGAATATATAAATGATCATCAGCATTTTCAGGTCCAGTTTGTAATATATTATGATCAATATATGCTACTGACCTTTTTGTCTTTACCCTATCCATACCTAGCGCTTCAAATTCAAGATAAGCCATTGTTCCGGTGGAATCTTGAGTAAGCGTCTGGTCAATACTTATTATTATTTCTTCTCCAAAAACCATCTTCCCCTTGATTAAATGACTTTTTATTATCTTTTGCGTAATCGTTAAAGGCAACCTTTAAAACCTCCTTTATAGCGTATAGCGTACAGCGTTTAGCGTATAGGCTAAATATTTTATACAAGATAATAATCACTTTTATTTTAAACTAAAAATTTAAAATGAAAAACCAAAAACCATAATTCAAAATTCAAAGCTATTTTTCTAATAAACTATTGCTTTTAATTATGTTGGGGTCGGATTTATCCGACCCGTTTTCATTACTTTTTATTTTTAACTCTTCAAATAATTCTGGTATATGCATTCTGGTAAAAGATTTTAGTTCTTCATCACTAAAACTAGTTACCCTACCGGTTGCATATTCTTGGTCAATGCATTCTTTTATCTTTAAAACCCTAAGATCTTTTTTACTTATTTTTCTTTCTCCCTCTAATTTAAAATATTTGTTTATCCAAAAAGCAATCCCAGCTAGCCCTGAATGCGAGCCAACTATTACCAATACGGGTTTATTCAATATTTTTTCTGTATCAAATATATTATAAATTTCTTCATCCTTTAATATTCCATCCGCATGAATTCCCGCTGTTGTTCTATTAAAAGCACTCCCTACAAAAGGAGTTCGAGGTGGTATTTGATAGTTCAATTCCTTCTCGAAATAATTAGCTATCTCAGTTATCACTTCCAATTTCATATTTTTTATAGTTCCTCTGAGTTGAGCATATTCAATAATCATTGCTTCGAGCGGGCAATTTCCCGTTCTTTCACCTATTCCTAAAAGAGAAGTATTTATGGCAGATGCGCCATAAAGCCAGGCGGTAGTGGAATTGGTTACCACTTTATAAAAATCATTATGCCCATGCCACTCAATCCATTCTGAAGGTACACTAGCATAATGTCTAAGTCCATATATAATACCTTGCACGCACCGCGGTAAAGCTGTTCCCGGGTAAGAAACGCCTAAACCTAAAGTATCACAAGCCCTTATTTTGATAGGCATTTTTGTTTGTCTGGAAAGTTCCATAAGCTCATTTGCAAAAGGAACCACAAAACCATAAAAATCAGCTCTGGTAATATCTTCAAAATGACATCTAGGGATTATTCCGTTTTCTAAGGCTAATTTTATAATAGAAATATATAATTCTACCGCTTTTTTCCGAGTAAGGTTAAGTTTTTTAAATATATGATAATCAGAACAAGGGACTAATATGCCTGTCTCTTTTATGCCCATCTCCTTGACTAGTTTAAAATCCTCTTCCTTCGCCCTTATCCAAGTTGTTACTTCAGGATATAGATATCCTCTACTCAGACATTTTTCCACAGCTTTTCTATCTATTTTAGAGTAAATAAAAAATTCTGTCTGTCTTATTACCCCAGAGTTATTATCAAGTTTATTAAGGTAATCAAAAATCTTCACTATCTGTTCAACTTTATAAGGAGTTCTGGATTGCTGTCCATCTCTAAAGGTCGTATCGGTAATCCAAATCTCCTCTGGAACAAACATAGGGACAAGTCTATGGTTAAAGGTTATTTTCGGTATCTCTGTATAGGGGAATATTTTTCGAAAAAGATTAGGTTCTGCTACCTCTTGAAGATTATATTTATATACAGACTGTTCTATAAGATTAGTTCGATGATCAAACTCTACTTTTTTCATTTTATATTTACTCCTTTAATCTAACTGAAACTTTTATTAATTAGATAAATTAAGGCCAGATTCCTCGGGATTCCATTGCCTTCGCTACCTGTGATACAGCATATATATACGCTGCAGTCCGATTATCTGCTTTTTCTTTCTCGGCAATTCTTGAGACTTCATCAAATGCCTTTAAGATTAGCTTTTTTAATCTTGAATTCACTTTTTCTTCACTCCAGAAATAGCCATAAAGACCTTGCACCCATTCAAAGTAAGATACAATAACACCACCAGCATTAGCTAAAATATCAGGAATTATGAAAAT
>JBGPSO010000161.1:0-4226 GCA_041490145.1 Atribacterota bacterium | reverse complement strand
TCCTGCTCCTCTAACGATCAATCCGGCGATAAAACCAGCCAAAAGTGGACCGAACAAAGGAATAGAACCTAATACCGTCATAGAAATAATTCCTACTACTAATGCCCAAAACATATTGACCTCCTTTTAAAAAAAACCTTCTTTTTTCAACATTTGAAATATAACAATTTCTTAAAACATTGCAAAATATAGTGTTATTATATCAGCTTCTTTTTTTTAGGGAAAGTATTAAACCATATATAGAAATTAATGTTAAAGGTATATGCAATACTCCATTCCACCATAAAAGACCAGGAAATATAAAGAAATTGGTAAAAATATTATAAAATCCTATAATTACCCCTACCAGACTGGTTACCCTTAAAGTAGCAATATTAACCCGGGGATAGTATAGAATAAGTAGGGAAATATATACTGGAGTCATTAAACAAAAAGCCAAACCAGCTTCATTGGTAAAGAGGTAAAAGATATTAAAATCCGGTCTCATGGTCTCCGGATTTAGGGGATACCAAAAAGCAAGAAAAGCCAGAGGAATCACCCAATATTTAGCGGATGATTTAATCGGTGTGGTAAAATCATTTTTCTGTATTATTGCCTCCCAAAACCAAAAAAGAGCCACCAAAGTAAACATCACAATATTAACGGTTATAATCCCTAAACCATACTTTTCAGTAAAAGCAATATTTTGTAGAAAGGCAAAAAGAATATAAGTAATACCTACATAAATACTAAAAAGACCAGTAAATTTTTTTCTAAATAATACTATATAAATGAGTAAGATAAGGGGAAGAACTTTAAAAATGGGATAAAAGACAGGAAAATTATATACCAGAGAATGACTAAGAACCTCTCCGATGAAATTTCCCATTTCAGTTATCTCAAATCCCTTAGATGCATAAGGTGGAATAATAAATTGTATTAAAATAAAAAATAGAAAAAACCACCATTTTCGAGTTATTGATTCTAATTTTAACTGTTTTTTTTCCAAGTTTCCTTCCATCATATGTCTTCCCTCCCTTTCCGCTTTTAATAGAGACAAAACTAACCCTCACCATAATAAATATCCTCTTCCTGCTCCTCTAACCATCAATCCGCCAATAATATCAGCAAGAATCAGATCAAAGAAAGTTTTTACATTCTTTTGACTCTTTCTAGCTTTCTATCTCTTCTCTCAATAAAAATATTACATTGAGCTGGTTAACTGTCCCCTACTTTAATCCCTTTTATCGTACTATTATATAAGATATATAAATAGAACAGTCTTATTATTCACAAAACGGATTATATCCTGGTTTCTTATAAAGTGTGTTTTGCTTCTCTAATATATCCGGACGATATACCTTTTCCGCCCAATCTTCCGGACTTACATCTTCAATAGCAATAGAGACATATTTATCATCAGCATCGGCTATTTTCACGATAGAATCGGTAATAGCTTTGACTAACTTTTTCTTTTGTTCCTCGGTTCTGCCAGCATACATTTTTATAATTACATGAGGCATTTTTATAATTCCTCCCTTCTTTATTTTTTATTTAATTTTATACTTTTCTTCTCTTCTAAATTATTACCATCACTTTATCTATTATATACTAATTTAACTTAGGTTATAAATCTAAAATGGCATAGGGTAATTCCGCACCTTCCGGTATTTGGTCAATATACCGTTTCCGAAAAAGTGGATCTTGCATCCGGCAAGATAATTGATGTTTGCTATAAGCTGGGTATCCAAGCATCTTTTCCCATAAATCTTTAACTGATTCAGTACGAACATTTCCAAAAGTAAGAGGAGTAAAATCACAGGGAGTAAAATCTCCCTGAGCAGTAATGTGGAATTGTCAGTTGGCAGCTAAACATCCGATAAATCGCTAAAATCCTAAACCGCTATTAGTCCAGGTCTGAGTAATCACTCGGGGAATTTTCCGGTACTTTTTATTTATTAGACGGCTATCCTTTAACAGAACTTTACGGGCTATTCAATCCAGGGTGATCTCTTCCTGATGACTAAATCCTCCAGTTTTAATAGCATCAAAAACAGAGATCTCCTGTACTCTCCACTTTGCGCATAAATCAGCTATCAATATAAGATTATGGTTTAGGGCACTTTGTCTGGTGACATAAGTAACTACTTCCACAAATAGACCAGCTTCCAGGGCATTACAAACACCTTCTTCCACTGCTCTAAAAGCGCCATCTGCACCACGAAGACGGTCATGTTCAACAGGATCAAAGGAATCAAGACTAATATGAATACCAAAAGCTCCGACCTCTTTTAAGGATTTCGCTCGTTTGAAAGTAAGATTACAAGAATTAGTAAAGACCTGACCGATAGCTTGATCAAGAGGAACCGATGAAATAAGCTGTTCAAGATCGTCACGCAGAAGAGGTTCCCCACCGGTAACGGTAATATTCGTCACCCCTAAGTCAAGACATTGCTGTACGGTATTTCGAAGCTCATGAAAAGACAAATCGGGTCGCGATTTTGATCTGCCTTTAGCACTACAATGGATACAACGATACTGACACTCGGTAGTAACTCCAATGGTGACCGCCATTGGTATCATTCTCTTAATGTCGTGTCAGGGGACGGTTCTTTGTCACACTTCAAGAATATATATTTACCTTATTAAATTGCTGCTACCAGCGTAAAAAAAATAATCTTTTATATTTTTCTATAACTTAATATTAATACGACAAAATTATTATAAAACCCTTCTTTTTAGTGAGAAGTGCTTTATTTTTATTTGATACTAATTATTATACCCTCTTCTTTTCCTTCCTTCCATTCGAGATTGGTTAGTTCCGGTAGTTGGGTGAGATTTTATATTTCTTTAAATACTCCGAGTTCTTCTCTTAGGGTAATTATCTTTTAGGAACTTAGGAAGACTTTAGAATTTTGAAATTCTTGACATTTTTAAAAAGTATTATATATTTAAGTGTGACAGAGAACCGTCCCTTGTCACATTCATTTCACGAAAAATTGTTCAGAAACTTATTTTTATCTTAATTTTAATTCTCTGTATGTAAAATTTTAAGTGTTGCAATTGCTAATTTAGTATTTTTAAGAAAAAATAGTAACTCGTTAAATGCGTTAAAAGATTATAGATGAGTATTCAGAAGTTCAGCAACTCAATAATATTTTGCAATTAAATTGGCCGAAATAATGTACTGAGTAACTTTAGTTAATAGCGAACTACCATTTAAAAGGAGTATCTGGTTCTTTTCCTTGCAACAAGCGTTGGATATTTTCTCTTAGCGCAAACAGCAAGAAACTTGCACCAATAACTGTAAACGCAATGTAACTTTTTGGAAAAACTGGTGGTACTATAACAACAGAGAAAATAAAAACAAGAAATGTGAGGATCCATGAGAAAATTATGTTTGCAAGACTTGTCTTTTTTGTTATTAGAAGTAGTGCAAGAAATACGGGGAAGAAAAAAACAAAGTATTTTATTCCTATTAATCCGCATACTGATCCGTAAAACGTTGAAGCACCCTTACCACCCCTGAACTTAAGAAAAACAGGAAGGACCTGCCCTATCATTGGAAGTATCGCAACAAGAATAATTTGCCACTCGCTTGCAAGAAACGATTTACCAAGATATGCAAACAGGGCACCTTTCGAGAAATCTAACACTGCAGAAAGGATTGCCCATCGCCATCCAAGAACTCTTGCGACATTTGTTGAAGATGCAGATTTTGAACCAACCTTGAATACATTTATTCCATGTAATTTCCCTACCAAATACCCAGACGGAATTGACCCGACAGTGTATGAAAAGATACTCAAAAAGATAAATCTAATCATAGCCCTCCCTTTATAATTTCATAAATTTTTTTATTAACTGGTATCGCTACACCCAATACATTGCCAAGCTTAACGACAGCACCATTATAATAATCAATTTCGTCAATGTTCCCTTTTGATTTACCTCCGCGTTCTTTGGTAATAATTTTCGCTATCAGCTTTCTAAAAGGTCTTAGGAAATGTATTGGAGTTTTTTCAATTATATAAGCGAAAGTCCTAATTGGATAATGTCTAAAGTTTAGAAACCCCCTATTGCTCTTTTGAACAACCCTTATAAATTCTTTGAGAACTAAAATCTCGTCCGAAAATGCCTTTTTGTCCTTAAAGCCATTTTCAACGGACATACCGTAAGCATAAGATGCCACTCCAATCAAGTTTGTAAATAGTTTAGAAAATTCCATATCCTTTACTTCATTTTGT
>JBGPSO010000160.1:0-4228 GCA_041490145.1 Atribacterota bacterium | reverse complement strand
TTTGCATTTTTTATTAGGAAATAATATACTTTTAAAGTTATTAAAATATTAAATTATATCCTAGCAAAAGGAGGTAGACATTGTGCCCTGCCCAAAAAGAAGAACATCTAAATCAAGAAAAAATAAAAGAAGAACACACTGGAATTTAAATGAGAAAAATTTAGTTGAATGCCCAAGATGTCATGAGATGAAATTACCTCATAGAGCATGCCTTGAATGTGGTTATTATAATGGAAAACCAGTTATATCTTCTTCGTCAAAAAAAGAAAAAAATAAATAAATTTTAATATTTTTAAATATTAAATATAGAAAGTGTCATAATCTAATTTTTAAATTATGACATTTTTTTATGGTTAAAAAATTCGCTTGATTTTTATAAATTGTTAATGTATACTAACAATTAATAGTTACTAATAATAGGTACTATTAAAGATTAATAAAATAGGTGACTGAAAAATGATGATTCAGAATTTAAATAAAATAGAAAGACAAAGAAGGATAAAAGAATATATTTTAAGAGATCCATTTTTGTCTGATAAGAAACTTGCTGAATTATTTAATTTTAGTGTGCAAACTATTCGATTAGATCGATTGGAAATGGGAATTCCCGAAATGAGAAAACGTATAATTAAAGTTGCTAAAGAAACTTCTTTAGCTGATCAAGTAAAGTCTTTAAAAAGAGATGAAATAATCGGAGAATTAATAGATATAGAGCTAGGGAAGAGTGGTATTGCCATTTTAAAAACTGTAAAAAGTATGACCTTTAATAGAACGGGAATAATTAGAAGCCATTATATATTTTCTTTAGCTGATTCATTAGCAATTTCAATTATTGATGCGGAAGTAGCCTTAACCGGTATTGCTCGTTTAAGATATAAAATACCTGTATATACTGGGCAAACTTTAGTTGCCAAGGCAAGGGTTGCTCAAAAAAAAGGAAATAAGTATTTAGTATCGGTTCATGTAAAATCTAATCATGAAGAAGTGTTTACAGGGAAATTAGTAATTTTTTCATTTAATGATAATGTAAAAAAGAAGGAGGTCTAAATGAAAATAGCTATTGATGCTATGGGAGGAGATTATGCTCCTGAAGAAATAGTAAAAGGTTCAATTTCATCTTTGAAAGAACGAAATTTAGAGATTATTTTATTAGGTGAGGAAAAAAGAATTTATGAAGAATTAAAAAAATATAATTTTAAAAATAATAATTTATCAATTATAAATTGCAAAGATACAATTACCGCCGGAGAATTTCCCATAAGTGCTTTACGCACCAAAAAAGAATCCTCTATTCTAGTAGGGATAGATTTATTAAAAACTGGTGAAGCTGATGCCTTTATTTCTGCTGGAAATAGCGGAGCGGTTATGGCCGCTGCCTTATTAAAGTTAGGATGCATTTCTAAAATACGTCGTCCTGCTATTGTTACTGTTTTACCTGCAATAAAAGGAAAAGTAGTAATATTAGATGTTGGTGCAAATGTGGATTGTAAGCCAGAACATCTACTTCAATTTGCTTTCATAGGAAGTAAATATGCTAAATATCTTTTAAACATAAAAGATCCAAAAATCGGCTTGCTAAATATAGGTGAAGAAGAAAGTAAGGGGAATAAATTTGCTCAAAGTGCTTATAAAATAATGAATAATGCTAATATCAATTTTATAGGGAATATTGAAGGTAAAGATGTTTTTGAGGGGGTTGTCGATGTAGTAGTTTGTGACGGATTTACCGGTAATGTTCTATTAAAATTTTCTGAAGGATTAGCCAAGATGCTTTTAATAGAAATCAATGAGAAAGTTATTAGCCAACTCCCGCAAAATCAAGAAATGGATCAACTAAAGCAAAAATTTATGGAATTGGTAAAAAGGACTGATTATACAGAATATGGAGGATTACCACTATTAGGAGTAAATGGATTGTGCTTTATATGTCATGGCCGATCTAAATCAAAGGCTATCACAAATGCAATAATTAATGCTATTAAATTTGTAGATTCTAATATACTTGAGCACCTGAAAGAGACCTAGATACAAAAATATACTATTAATTAACTAAAAGAGGAGAATATAGTAATTGATTAAAAATTTTAGAAATGTCAAAGTAATTGGTACAGGTTCTTATATTCCAAAAAAAGTCTTGACTAATGATGATTTAGAAAAAATATTAGATACAAGTAATGAATGGATTATCACTCGTACTGGTATCTCTGAACGTCATTTAGCTGAAGATAATGAAACTACCTCAGACTTATCTTCTAAAGCGGCTTTAAAAGCTTTAAAAGATGCAAATATTAAACCTAAGGAAATTGATTTAATTATTGTAGCTACTAACTCACCAGATATGGCTTTCCCAGCTACTGCTTGTTTAGTACAAGATAAAATCAAAGCTGTAAATGCCGCAACTTTTGATCTGCAAGCAGGTTGCACTGGTTTTGTTTATGCTTTAATTGTCGCTTGGCAATTCATTTCTACCGGTTTTTATAATAATGCCTTAATAATCGGGGCAGAAACACTATCAAAATTTGTTGATTGGACGGATAGAAATACTTGTGTGCTTTTTGGCGATGGAGCAGGAGCAGTTATTTTAAAAGCTAAGGAAGAAAAAGGAATTCTTTCGGGTTATTTAGGAGGAGATGGTTCAAAAGCAGATATGATTATGTTGCCAGCAGGGCTTTCTAAAAATCCTGCTTCCCACGAGACTGTAGAAAAGAGAATGCATTATGTTAAAATGAAAGGAAATGAAGTATTTAAAAATGCAGTTAAAAACATGAAAAGGTCAACTATAAAAGCTTTAGAAAAATGCAATCTTTCAGTGAATGATGTGGATTGCTTCATTCCACATCAAGCTAATATTAGGATTATTTTGGTTGTCTCAAAAGTTTTAGGGATAAAAAAAGATAAAGTTTTTATAAATTTAGATAAATACGGAAATACTTCTGCTGCATCTGTAGCTATAGCTCTTGATGAGGCAGTTAAAGAAGGCAAAATAAAAAATAACAATATTGTAGTATTAACTGCATTTGGCGCAGGTCTTACTTATGGATCTATTGTTTTAAGATGGAATAAATAAAATTTATTGAAGATTAAAAATATTTTCCATAATATATATTCAAGGAGAAAACAATGGAAAAGATTGCTTTTGTTTTTCCAGGCCAAGGCTCTCAAAAAGTAGGAATGGGGAAAGATTTAATAGAAAATTATGAAGAAGCAAAAGTATTTTTTAAAGAAGCTAATCTAGCCTTAAAAGAGGAAGAGGTTAATATTAGTAAATTATGTTTCGAAGGACCAGAAGAAGAATTAAAAAATACCATTAATGCTCAACCAGCAATTTTAACTGTTAGTACAATATTATTCGAATTACTAAAAAAATATGATATTAAACCTTCTGTAGTCGCAGGACATAGTTTGGGAGAATATACAGCCTTAGTAGCTAATCATTCTATTAAATTTAAAGATGCAGTGAAATTAGTGAGAAAAAGAGGCGAATATATGCAGAGTGCCACTCCAATAGGAACTGGTTCAATGTTAGCTATTATTGGCTTAAAGGAAGATGAGATAAGTAAATTATTTAAAGAAATAAGTAATTTAGGAATAGTAGAAATTACCAATTATAATTCTCCAACTCAAATTGTAGTTTCGGGTGAAATTAAACCATTAGAAAAATTATCCATATTAGTTAAACAAAAAGGGGCAAAAGCAATACCTCTAAAAGTGAGTGCTCCTTTCCATTCATCGCTAATGAAATTGGCAAAAGTAAATTTAGCAAAATATTTGGAAAGGATAGATATCCAAAATCCTCAAATACCGATAATTTGTAATGTTAATGCAGAGTATGCCAGAAAAAAAGAAGAAATTAAACTATCTTTAATTGAGCAAATGAATCATCCGGTAAGGTGGGTTGATTCCATAGAAAAAATGAATTCCGAAGGTATTAATTATTTTATAGAGGTAGGCCCAGGTAAAGTTTTAAAAGAATTAATTAAGCAAATTATTCCAGAAGCCAAAATATTTAATGTATTTGATTCAAATTCATTAAAAAATGTAGTTGAAAAAATGAAGGAGGTCATATAAAATGGGGCTATCCGGGAAGGTTGCTTTGATTACTGGATCAGCTCGGGGAATAGGGAAGGCCATCGCTTTAGAATTGGCCAATCACGGAGCGAAAATAGTTATTAATGATATTTTACCAAAAAATGAAATTGATAAAACTTTAGAGGAAATCAGAAAAAGT
>JBGPSO010000159.1:0-4249 GCA_041490145.1 Atribacterota bacterium | reverse complement strand
TTTTAATTTTTTAAATAAACAATAATAATTTATCAGCCATAGTTCTATTTTTTCTTCAGGGATATTATATTTCCAAAAATTATAATTTTTTTTCGCTCTGTTGAATTTTTCAGTTGTATCTGAGTTTAATTCTACTCCTGGAAGAATATATTTTAAAGCTCCTAATTCTTCCATTCTTTTTAATATTTTTTCTGGATTCTCTTCTTGTAATATTAATATCAATTCTTCCACAATTCTATTCTTCCTTAATTTAGAGAGCAACTTATCGTCAATAGCTTTTTTAAGAAAATCTTCAGTGGACTTATCCATCTTAAAATTATATCTTTGTTCAAATCTTATTGCACGTATAATACGTGCTGGATCTTCAACAAAACTTAAATTATATAAAACTCTGACTATGCCAAAATGTAAATCTTTCTGTCCACCAAAAAAGTCAATTAATTTTCCATAATGTTTTTGGTTTAACTGGATAGCCATAGCATTTATAGTAAAATCTCTCCTATATAAATCTTTTTTTATTGAACTTAACTCAACTTGAGGGAGAGCTGCTGGGTATTCGTAAAATTCTCGTCTAGCAGTCGCAACATCTATTTTAAAACCATCTGGAAAAATTACTACTGCGGTACCAAATTTTTCATGACTTTTAATTCTCCCTCCTAATTCTTTACTTAAATCTTGAGCAAATTTTATTCCTTCCCCTTCAACAACAATATCCAGATCATAATTTTTAATTTTTAAAAAAAGATCTCTTACTACTCCTCCTACCATAAAAACTGAAAATTTTAACCTATCACCTATCTTTCCAATTTTATACAAGATATCTTGAATTTTTTTAGAGAATACTTTTTCTATTAAATCTATTTGTTTTTTTCTTTCTATTTTATTTCCACTCTCAATATATGTTGAAAATGTTTTTTTAGGAATATTATTTATACCATATAAATTTCTTATTAAATCAGTCCTGGTGACAATTCCTCTTAACTTATTATCATTACTAAGTACTAATATTCTTCCAATATCATGATTAATCATTAATTCTTGAATTTCATTTAAAGATGTATCGAGAGTTACACTGATAATCTGATTAGACATATATTTATCTACTGGTTCTTTTCCAAATCCATGACGCTCAGCCTTATTTACTTCCGACCTAGTAATAATCCCCATTAATTTCCCCTCTTCTATTACTGGGATTCCGGTATGTCCGTACCTTAATAATATTTTTCCAGTCTCTTCAATAGAAGTTTTAATATTAACAGTTTTTACCGGTGAAGACATAATATCTTTTGCAACAATTCCTACCTTTACTTTTCTTTCTAAAACTTTCAAAAGTTTTTTCTCTAATTCATTTAAGGAGAGATCTTTAACTACTGCGGAAGCTGCTTGAAAGTGACCTCCACCTCCTAATTCTCTTAGAATCTCATCTACATCAACAGAATTTGTTCTGCTCCTTCCGACTATATATATTCTTTCTCCCATTTTTACTATGGTAAAAAAAACATCACTATTTTCAATTTCTATTAGTTTATGGGTAAGCAGGGCTAACCCTTCTGTATAATTTTTTATCTCCGCTTTAGCTATATTAATACATACACTCTTACAAAATATTTCTTTAGAAGAATTGAGTAATTGGTTCAATAATTTTTTTTGGATTGAGTTTAAACCAATATTAACAAAATTAGCTACAGCTTTTAATTTTATTCCTTTATCAAATAGATAAGAAATACTGTTTACATCATCAACTGTAGTAGTTGAAAAAGTTAGAGAACCAGTATCTTCATACACTCCTAAAGCAAAAAGAGTTGCTTCAATAGGAGTAATTTCTAAGTTCATCTGTTTTAATTTTTTTAAAAGTATAGTAGTAGTCGCCCCTACTTCTTCTATTACATTGAGATCTCCCTTGATATCATCCGCAGTAGAAGGGTGGTGATCATAAATATGAATTTCTATATCTTTCTTCTTTAATACATTAGCAAATGAACCAATTCTTCTTTTTATCCGAGTATCAACTATTATCAGCTTAGTAATTTCTTGTATTTTAATGTTTTTAAGTGGAGTTATTTCAATTAACTCTCTATATATGGATATAAATTTTCTTACATTTTTCTCGACAGCTCCAGGAAATACTAAGAGAGCATCTTTATATATCTTTTTAGCGGCTACCATAGAAGCTAAGGAATCAAAATCCGTACTTTGATGACTAATAATTACTTCCAATAAATTACCTTCTTTTTTTATTTTTTTATTTAAAATTATAGCATAAAAAAACAAAAGATAGTATATAGTATCGAGTATCGAGTATATAGTAGTATTTAGCATTTAGTAAAGAAAATAAAAGACAGAAGTCTAATTCGTATCTCGTGCAAACTAGCGTATAGCGTTTAGCGTAGAGCGTATACGTTTGGTTATACAGTTATTTGGTTACTTGGTTAGTTAGTGAAAGAATTAATGCCGGGTTGGTGCAGAGACAAGGCATGCTGTGTCTTATTGTACTAATTAACAGTTGAAAAATATTAGACAGGGGAGCCTGCTCTCGTGAAAAAGAGATGGGGCAACCCGCTACACTTTGGGCTCGATATGTCATGTCTTCACTCTTGAATTATAATTGTCTTCACTCGATACTCGATACTCAATGCTTGATACTGTTCATATAAATTCTTTAATGCCTTGTCTACTAATAGTAGCTAAAATTAATGGTAATTTTACTGGTTTTTTATTTCCTATAATAAATGAGGATAATAATTTTTTCTTTGCTTCTTTTAATTTTTCTGAATCATTATAATGCACATCAGCTAAGTCTTCATTAATATTAATTCTGTTACCCACTTTCTTTTTTAAAACAATTCCAACGGATAAATCAATTTTAGATTCTTTTTCCTCTCTACCTGCTCCTAAAAGCATGGCACTTTCTCCAACTAATCTAGAATCTATTTTCTGTATATATCCACTTTTATTAGCCTTAATTTTAGTACAATGTTTTGCTAAAGGTAATAATTCTGGATTATCGATAATACCTGAATTCCCACCTTGAGCAATTATCATCTCTTTAAATTTATTAAGGGCCACCCCGCTTTTTAGTATTTTTTCTAATTTATTTTTTCCTTCTTGGTAAGTTTTGGTTACTCTACCTAATTTTAACATATAAGAACCAAGAACAAGACAAAGTCTACGTAAATCTTCTGGTCCTTTATTTTTTAAAATTTCAATAGCTTCTTTCACTTCTAAAGAATTACCTATAGCAAAACCTAAAGGTTCATCCATATTTGAAACTATCCCAATAATCTCTTTCTTAAATTCTAATCCTATATCTACCATAATTTTTCCTAACTTCAAAGCGTCCTTATACTCTCTCATAAAAGCTCCACTTCCCGTAGTAATATCTAATACTATCGCATCAGCACCAGCAGCTATTTTTTTACTCATAATACTGCTTACAATTAAAGGAATACTATCTACTGTTCCAGTTACATCCCTTAAGGCATATAATTTCTTATCTGCTGGAACTAAATCTGAAGTAGAGCTAATAATTGATACCCCAACCTTTTTAACAATTTTTATAAATTTATTTAGACTTAATTCTGTTTTAAATCCCTCAATTGATTCTAATTTATCAATTGTACCACCGGTATGACCTAAACCTCGTCCTGACATCTTAGCCACCTGAACACCCGCTGCTGCTACCATTGGAGCTAAAGCGAGAGTAGTAGTATCGCCCACTCCACCAGTACTATGCTTATCAACTTTAATCCCGGGGATAGAACTCAAATCTATTATTTTTCCAGAATCAATCATAGCCTTGGTTAAATATCTTATTTCGCTGTTGTTCATTCCTTTAAAGTAGATGGCCATTAACATCGCAGACATTTGATAATCTGGTATTTTGCCCTCATTATATTCTTCAATCATAAATTTTATATCGTTTTCAGTTAATTTTAAACCATTTCTTTTTTTTATAATTAAATCACTAAATCTCAATTATAATTTCTCCTTAATTTAATTTACCTAATCTACCAATTCCCCAATTGACCAATTGAATTAGTCGTTAGTATTAAATACAGGTTATTAGTTGCGAGATGCAAGATACAAATTTATTTAGTTACCCGGTTACCCGGTAAACTTGCTAACCGGCTAACCATCTTCACGCGATACTCGATACGCAATACGCGATACAAACTATTATTCACTAACGACTAATGTATAAATAGAGGTACAAAAACTAAAGAAACTATACACATAACTTTAATTAATA
>JBGPSO010000158.1:0-4301 GCA_041490145.1 Atribacterota bacterium | reverse complement strand
GTCCCCTGACTATCTCTTACCAAAGTCATCTGGGGTTCCACTATAATCATATCTTCAATATTCCAAGTTATTTTCTTTCTTAGAGCAGAAAATAAATCGAGATTATAATTAATAATTATTTCCTTTGCTTCAAAGAGTAAATCCTCCTCTTTTAATGATTTATCCTGAAATATTTTAAAATTAGATAGAGTTACAGATTTAAACGAATAATCTTTAACTTTTTCAATATAAATTCCCCGTTCAAGGCTATCCTCTAATCTTGAAATGATTAGATTTCTTATCTCCTCTTTGGCTAAATTACTTTGAATGATAAAATAACCTCCCCCGATCAAAACAATAAAAAATAGGATAATAAATATTTTTTTAAGGAAGGTTTTTTTTAAACTCTTGCCAGGCATAGATTAATTCTCCAATTGAATTGGTTAATTGGTTACCTGGTTAGTTAGTTAATGAATTGATATTAAACCAGTTAACTTGCTAACTAATTAACTAGCTAACTAAGTAACAATTTATTATATCATATATTTTATATAGGTAAAATATATTTTTTGGATTCAAATATGTTTTTTAATCCAAAACAACCATGCTTTAATCGACTTATTTACTTTTGTTCTTCTTTCATCTTCTTCCAGGCTGCTAAAGCTTCTTCAGGAGTATTCACTTTTAAATCACCAAAGACATGGGGATGTCTTCTAACAAATTTATCTATTGCCCCTGTTAATACTTCAGAATAACTAAATAAACCCTTTTCTCTGGCAATTTCAATCTCCATAAAGATGACCATTAATAAGTCACCCAATTCTTCACGCAAATTATCTATATCCTGGGATTTAACTGCCTCTGAAATCTCTTTAGCCTCTTCCAGAATATTAGTAGTCAGGGATTCTAAGGTCTGTTTTCTATCCCAAAGACAACCTTCTGGTCCCCTTAATTTAGCTATAATATTCATCATTTCTGTAAATAATTTTTTCTCTTCTTCGTACATCTTCTCCTCCATCCTTAGTTGGTTAGTTGGTTACCTGGTTAGTTAGTTAGTTAGTTAGTTAGTTAGTTAGGAAATTCATATCAAACTAGCTAACTAAGTAACCAGCTAACAAATTCTATTTCGACAAATTTATCATAAATTCCTTTAAAAATTTTAAAATTTCTGTAGATTTAATCCCAGAAAGATCAATTTGAGAAATTCCGATCGATCTATTTTCTTCCTCGATTAATCTTTGCTGATAGAAAGAAGACAACCGGCTTAATTTAGACTTTATTTCCATATTCTGCAGATATCTAAGAACCAATTTCTCTTCCTTTACTTGGAGAGAACTTATCGCTAATTTTTTTAAAAATATTTTCAGATATATTATCTCTAACAAATTTCTTACTTCTTGGGGGTAAACTCCATATCTATCCCTTAACTCCTCCTTTGCTCTCTCTAAATCCGGTAAATCTTTAATTTCGGCTAATTTCTGATAGATTAAGACCCTCTGTTCTAAATTAGGAATATAAATTTGGGGGATATAAGCATCTATCTTTAGATCAATAACGGGAGTAATTTCTTTTTTCTTCTCTTCCTCCTCTTTTTCTTCTCGTAATTCCTTAATAGCCTCTTCTAATAAATGGCAGTAAAGATTAAACCCTACTTCACTTACCAAACCATGCTGCTCCTTACCTAATAGATTCCCTGCTCCTCGAATTTCTAAATCACGCATAGCCAATTTAAATCCAGAACCTAATTCACTGAACTCTTTAATTGCCTGTAATCTCTTTTTTGCAGTATCAGTAATTGAGCGATAGGAAGGATAAAAGAAATAAGCATAAGCTCGTCGGTCAGTCCTTCCCACTCTTCCCCTTAGCTGATAAAGTTGAGAAAGTCCTAATTTATGGGCATCATCAATTAGAATAGTATTTACATTGGGAATATCTAAACCAATTTCGATAATGGTAGTACAAACTAAGATATTAAATCTCTTTTCTAAAAAATCAATCATTATTTCTTCTAATTGTTCTTCTGCCATTTGCCCATGAGCAATTCCAATTCTGGCTTGAGGAAAGAGCTGATTCAAATCTTGAGCCACTTTTTGGATATCTCTTACTCGATTGTGGACAAAGAATATTTGTCCATCCCTATCTAATTCTCTTCTTATAGCCTCTGCAATCACTTTATCATCTCTTTTACAGACATAAGTGGCGATGGGGAATCTGTCTTCAGGTGGAGTATTTATCACACTTAAGTCTCTAACTCCAATAAGTGACATATGTAAGGTACGAGGGATAGGAGTAGCAGTCAGAGTAAGAGAATCAATATTTTCTTTTAATTTTTTTATTCTTTCTTTGTGAAGGACTCCAAAACGCTGCTCTTCATCCACGATTAACAATCCTAAATCTTTAAACTCAATATCATTTTGAATTAATCGGTGAGTTCCGATAACCACATCTACTTTCCCTTCTTTTAGATCTTCGATAACTTTTTTCTGTTCCTGTTTTGTTCTGAAACGAGAAAGCATATCTATATTTATAGGAAAAGAATTCATTCTTTCCCGAAAATTATCATAATGTTGTTGTACCAAAATAGTAGTTGGTGCTAAAATGGCAACTTGCTTTCCATCTAATACCGCTTTAAAGGAAGCTCTTATGGCTATCTCTGTTTTGCCATAACCTACATCTCCACAGACTAATCTCTCCATAGGTTTGATACTTTCCATATCAGCTTTAACCTCAGATAAGGCCTGCAATTGATCATAAGTTTCTTCAAAAGGGAAAGACATCTCCAATTCTTGCTGCCAGTTATTATCTTTAGAAAAGGCAAAACCTTTAACCTCTTTACGAGCAATATATAAACTGTAAAGTTCTTGAGCTAATTTTTGAATCGACCTTTTTACTTTTCTTTTGGCTTTTCCCCAAGAAACTCCTCCTAAACGATTAACCTGAGGAGCTTTATCCTTTATACCTATATATTTATTAACCAAATTAAATTGATCTACCGGGACATATAATTTATCCCCTTCGGCATATTGGATTAAAAGATAATCTTGTTTTACTCCTTTAACCATTAAATTTACAACCCCTTTATATGCCCCTATACCGTGATCAATATGTACTACATAATCTCCTGGAGAGATATCCATTGCTGTGAATAAGGGTTCACTCTTATGTCTGGTTAATTTATATCTTTTGTTCCTTTCCTTGCCAAATATTTCCTGATCAGTTATTAAAACTATTTTTAAAAAAGGAAGCCTAAAACCATAATTTAGATAACCATAAGAAATAAAGATAGTTGATTTTAAATGAGTATATTCTTCTATCCCTCCTATGATAAATCTTTTTACCCCTCTTTCTTCTAATATCTCACCTAAACGTCTGGCACGCCCTTTATCCCTGACTAGAATAAGAATATTTTGTTTATCTTTCTGCCACTTTTCTAAATCCTTAGTAAATAGATCTAAATTTCCAAAATAAGACCCAATTTCTTGACCCTCTAAAACAAACTCTCTGATATTATCTTGTTTCTCGGTCTGATTAATGAAAATTTCTTCTTTATTTTTCTCCGAAAAGTAAGTAAAATTAATCATTCTTTTAGATTTTAGATGGTTAAATACCTCAGGCCAGGTGATAAAATAAGAAGATGGTAAAAAATTTAATTCTCTTTTGTTCTTCTCTATTTTTTGGTAAATATCTTCAATCTCTTCCTGAAATTTCTCCGCTTTTTCTCTAATTACTTCCGGTTCATTCAATAATACTATTAAATCTGAAGGTAAATAATCAAAGATAGTACTATAATTATAATTAGAGGAACCATCAGCAATTAATTCTCGAGAAGGCAGAAGAGTATAATTATTCAATTTGAGTATCGACCTTTGAGTATTGCTATTAAAATATCTGATTGATTCTATTTGGTCTCCAAATAATTCTAATCGAAGAGGATTTTCACTAGTTACTGGGAAAAAATCGATAATCCCTCCCCGATTGCTAAATTCGCCTCTTTTTTCAACTATTTCTACCGTTTTATAATTCTGATCTAATAAAATTTTTAAAAAATCCTCTTTTTTCAGATAATTTCCTACTTTTAATTCCCAACTTATATTCCTAAAGTTTTGAGGAGAGACTAATTTAGGCAACAAAGCTTTAACCTCAGTAATTAAGATGATCCTCTTTTTATTTTGGTCATTGGCAGAAAGATATTTTAGGATATTGATCCTTTGCTGAATTATCTGGGGATCAGAATTGATATCCTCATAGGGGAGGACCTCAAAAGAAGGTAAGAGAAAGAGATTCTCTTCCTTGTTCTCTGATTTATACCAAAAAGTATCCAG
>JBGPSO010000157.1:0-4360 GCA_041490145.1 Atribacterota bacterium | reverse complement strand
GTAACTAAACGAATTAAATTACCGGAAGCTTGATTAAATTCTAAGAACTCCTCCACAGAAACTTTTTTAATATTCTCTTCTTTTTGAGCCCCTTTCTTTTCAGGATTAATATAAGGTCCTTCCAGATGTATCCCCAAAATTTCAGCAGTTCCAGTACCTTTTAACCTTGCTTCATGAATACTTTTAAGACTTTTAATAATTTTATCTTTAGTCATTGCCATGGTGGTAGGAAGAAATGCTGTAGTACCAAAACGAGAATGCGTAGCAGCAACTTGTTTTATAGCTTCATATTCTCCGTCCATAACATCTGATCCACCACCACCATGAACATGTATATCAATATACCCAGGAACTATAAATTTATTTTGAGCTTCAATTATTTCTACATTTTTCAGAAGAGCGAGAGCTTCTTTTTTATCTGTTATGGCAATAATTTTTCCTTTTTCAATAACAATAATTCTATCCTCAAGTAATTGAAAAGGAGTAATTATAGTACCGTGTAATATAACAGTCCTTTTGTTTTGGTTAATAATATTTAATCACTCTCCTTATAAAAAATTTATAGAATTGCAAAATTTATTTACCTTAACAAATTTTTATCAAAACTACCCTTCACTATTTACTAAAGGTAAACTGGCAGCAGCAATAGATTGACCCACTCTTCTAATAGATTCATCAGGAAGATGTATAGAAATTTTATTAAATAATTCCACAAATTCTTCTTGTAAAACTTGAATTGCCTTTTGTAAAATTATAGGTCCACCTTCACCTGAAGTAACTCGACCCAATATTAATATATGTTCTAGATCATAAAAATCTGCATAATGTGCAATAGCATATCCTAAATATACCCCAATTGTTTCAAAAATTTTTACTACCTTACTATCCCCTTTAGCAAGTAATTTTTGGACAAATTTCAATTTTTCAGCAGGAGTTTGTTTTTCGCTAAAAATAATTCCAGCTCTTTCTGCAAGTCGTATAACCGCTGCTTGGGATAAATACTGAACTCCACATCCATAGTCTTTAGACCATACATCAATAGGCGCTTGTTCATTGAAATCAATAGGCACAAAAGCTAATTCGTTTAGCTGAGTAGTAATATTCCCCTTTCTATCTACATAACCCCCTGCTTCACTAGATCCCATAGCAATGCCTAGCACTGCATTAACTTTTAATGACATAGACCCAGCTAAAGCTGTAACTTCTCCATCATTTATCACTTTAAAAGGAACATCCCATTCCTTTTGTATATCTAAAAAAATATTTTTTACTCTTTTTTCAAAAAGATCAGAAGAAATTCCACGAAATATGGAAGCAGCCATTACCCGATTATTTATATAGACCCCGGCAGAACTTCCTCCTATAGCATCAATGCGGGGCATACGTGCCGCAGCACGATGTAACATAGACATAATTTCGTGATAATGATAGTTTGGATTAGTTTGTACGCTAGGGTTCCATACTACTTCCTCACTAAAGACTACTTTGCCATCTATTACCGCACTTACTTTTCTATCACTTGCCCCGAGGTCAAAACCGATACGGCATCCTTTAAGTTGTCGATTTAAGGGAATTGATTTTTCTTTAACCGGAACTACTTGTTCGGCATTACAAGCCACTATAGAAAAAGGTTTTCCATATATATTAGACATAAAATTTGCATCAAAAAAACGTTTCCCTTTTTGAGAATACAATTTTTTAATATGTTCGCCAATTTCTTTGGGACCACCTATAATTATTTTAGGTCCACCATAAATCCATAAAAGCGTCTTTATTAACTGTTCTACGTAAAAATAATTAAAGGAAGCAAATTCAGATTCATTAGAAAAAATTTGCGTTTTATAAATTGAAGCAGAACTATCTTCCTTCTCAATAACAATTGACAAAGGAATCCTTTTCTTTGAATTACCAACAGCATCAAGAAAAGCATGGTTCCATAAAACAGCAGGTCGAAAACTATCATCAAATGGCAATGGTATTTTTGGTTTTACCAGTGATAATAATTTTCCACTCATAATGCTTCACCATCTTTCTATAACAATTTAATAAAATATCTTCTAAGTTACAGATTCCTAAGTGCCAGTTTTATTGCACCCTCAACAGGTTTTTTGGTAAGAGGTATAAGATTGATTTTTAGAAATTTTTCTTTTAATTTATCTACTAAGACATTCTTAAAATATTTCTCACACTTAAATACATTCCCAACAAAAACAAGGTCAAATTTTTTATCTGCCAGATTAAGCTCATTTGCCACCACAGTTACTGAATTTACTGCTTCCATGGCTTCCCCTTTTAATATTTTTATAGATATTTTATCTCCCATTTCTGCTGTCCTGCATACTATCTTGGCAACTGCTGCAATTTTATCTTTAAAAAAAGGACCACTATAAGTCCATCTTATTAATTCTGATACATTTTTAATGTTTAAATCTTCTAATATTGTTTTAGATAAAAGGGTGCTTTTCCCTCTTCCATCGTATGCCCTCATTAAAGCCCTGAGTCCCTTTATACCAATCTCATACCCGCTGCCCTCATCACCAAGTATAAAGTCCCAACCATTAACCTTTACTTCCTTGCCTTCTTCATTTATACCAAAACAGTTGGAGCCAGTACCGCAAATAATCATTATTCCATTTTTACTGTCACTCCCTGCAGCAAGTCCGATTCTTGTATCATTACATATAATAGTATTATCAGGGTCCAGATAATCTTTTATTTTGCTATCAAATATTATTTTGTGATAAATATTTCTATCTTCGGAAGAATCATTTCCCGACAGCCCAAAACAGGCACTCTTAAAAGTAAATTTTTTAAAATTATTTATTTTTTCCATTGCTTTAAATATAGCTTTATTAATATTTTCTTTAGCAACTTCTATGCCAACACTTTTATAATTACTTGATCTGGATTCACTTTCAGCAACCATCTTTCCAGACAAATCTGCAATCTGAGCTACTGTCTTTGTCCCTCCTCCGTCTACACCTAAAACATAGTCCAAATAGTTCTCCTTTTCCCCTAACTTTAAATATCTCGTAATCTCATTATTTGCATTTTTACATTCAAGTTTCATAAAACCAATTTTTATCCCAAGACGTTATTTTAGTACAACCCTAAAAGAAGCTCGCTATTTGTTACACCTACCTTCTTAAAACATTTTCTGATAGTGTAATACTGCTGTTTTCATGCTCCTTTATAAAGGTCATTGGAAAAGAGGGGGTTGGCTCTTCAAATATGGCTCTCCTTAAAACAACTGATTGCCAATCATATTCAAAATAAAATCTTAATTCTTTAGACATAAAGATTTCCGCCATACCAATAGTAATGCACCTTTCACAATACTTTCTCCCTTTTTTTACCTTCTCCCCTTACTTATCCCTTCAGTGCTCCTGCAGTTAACCCCTTTATAAACTGGCGTGACAAAATCAAATAGAAAATAATCACCGGCAGTGAAGCCATAGATAAAACTGCAAAAATCAATCCAAAATTAGTTTCATATTGTCCATATAATAATGCTGTTGCTAAAGGAACAGTCTTAATATTATCTGATCTAATTAATACTAATGGAAACCAGAAGTCATTCCATATTGGTATAAAATTAATAATAGCTACAGCCGCCAGAGCAGGACGAATTAGAGGAACTATTATTTTATAAAATATTTTGGGCTCACTACAACCATCTATTCTAGCTGAATTACTTAACTCTTCAGGAATCATCCTGATAAAATCAGTAAGAACAAATACTCCAAAAGGTATGCCCATAGCTACATTAACTATTACTAATGATGCTATATTATCAAATAAATGTAGAGTAATCATAGTTTTGAGTATACCAATAGTTCCCAACTTGATCGGAATTATTAAACCAGCAATAAAATAAAAATAAAGAAACCTGTCTCCCATAAATCTATACTTAGCTATTACAAATGAGGCAAGAGATGAGATAATTAAAATTAAAAAAATTGACGTAACTGCAACTATAATACTATTTCTAAAATAAACTAAGTAATTCGATATTTTTATAAGTTTTATATAGTTATTCAAATTAAAAATATGAGGTAAACCATATGGGTTGGTAAATATTTCTTTATTACCTTTTAATGAGGTTAAAAGCATCAATAAAATTGGGAAAAATATACTTACCGCGTATATTATCAAAATAATACCTAAAAGGGATTTTAATAATCCATCCTTAATCTTAATCATTTATACCTTTCTCCATTAACTTAAGGTCATAATGCAATTACCAACCATTACTATTTTATTCACTCTGGCTCACACCCTTCATTCTAAAGACAAACAACCAGAATAAAACTCCCACAGATACTATTAAAAATATAATAGTAGCAACAGCAGCTCCCAT
>JBGPSO010000156.1:0-4370 GCA_041490145.1 Atribacterota bacterium | reverse complement strand
CCTTCTTCCCTATTGAGCTCTCGGAAAAGATCAAAAAGTCCTTGGGCATTCTTAGTATCCAGATTGCCGGTAGGCTCATCAGCAAGGAGAATCTGAGGATTATTAACTAGAGCCCTGGCTACAGCTACCCGCTGTAATTCTCCTCCACTTAACTCATTAGGAAAATGAGTTAATCTATGATCTAATCCTACTCTTTTTAAAAGAGTACTCGGTCTATTATTATTTTTGTAATTTCGAGCAAAGATTAAAGGTAATTGAACATTTTCTAATGCATTTAAAGAGGAAATTAATAAAAAATCTTCAAATACAAATCCAATTTTATCGACTCGGATACGGCTAAGCTTTCCTTCATTAAGTTCTATAGGGTTACACCCTAAAATATCTAATCTACCAGAAGTGGGTTTATCTAAACATCCAACTAAATTTAAGAAGGTAGTCTTTCCTGCCCCCGATGGTCCCATTATGGTAACAAATTCGCCTTTTTTAATCTCTATATCTATCTCTTTTAAGGCAACTATTTTTTCGAATTCAGAGGAATATATCTTTTTTAATTTATTAGCTCTTATGGCGAAATCTTTCATTATTCTCCACTCCTTATTACTTCAATAGGTCTCATTGAAGCAGCCCTAAATGCCGGATACAATCCGGAAATTATTCCAATAATTATTACTCCAAAGAAAGAAAATAGTAAAAGTTCTGGAGTAATCAAGAGTAATTTACCTCCCGGGGCATAAGGCATTACTTTTCTTACCAGAAGCTCAGTAAAATTTCCACCAAAAATGGCCACAATTGAACCAAAGATGCCACCTAAAGTACAAATAATGAGTGTTTCTATCCAGATTAATTTAAATATATCTAATTTTGAAGCACCTATTGCCTTCATAATACCTATTTCTTGTGTCCGTTCAAAGACGCTCATTAATATGGTATTAATAACCCCAATAATAGCTACAAATATGGCAATAAAGGCCACAGACATAATTAAAATTTTAGCTGAATTTACTAGATTTAAAATTGTCCCTTTAACTTGACTCATACTTATTACTTGGATACTTGCAATCGGATAAAGCCTCTCTTCAAATTCTGAAATCTTCTCAATTTGTTTTAGCTTAATGCCAATACCGGTCAGTTTGCCACCCACCTCAAAGATTCTTTGAGTTGTTTTTAAAGGTAAAAATATTTCTCCATCTTCCTGGGTAGCTGTTCTTTCAAAGATGCCTACAATAATTAAAGTTACCTCTTTATTGGGGATAGAAATTTTGTCTCCAACTGTTTTTTGTTCTGATTCTGCTGCATCATATCCCATAATCACTTCATTGGCATCATCACTTGAGAACCACTCTCCAGATTTAAACTGAACATTAGGCTTAAGTTCGATATAACTTTTTTCAATTCCTAAATAACTATTAAAACCTCCTTTACCATCTTTTTTTTCTGGGTCATAAGCTACCTGTGCGAGTAATGGTGTAATTTTATCAATATCAGGATCGCTGATTATTTGTTTATAGATATCCTCATCCATAAATCTAAGGCCTGCTTCTCCATTAAGTATCAAAGTTGCTGCCTCATAGGGGCAACCTTTGGCAGTTACAACAACTTGATATCCCATCTTATCGATATCGGAGGTTAATGCCTCTTGATACCCGGCATTAAAGCCTAAAAGACAGACTAAAACTGCTACTGCTACTGCTACTCCACCAATAGTTAAAAAAGAGCGAGACTTTCTCCGTTTTAAATTCTTATAAGCAAGAATAAAGAATTTCATTAAAATTCAACTCCTTTTCCAATAATACTTACTCTCCCATTTCTATTCGTTGGCACACCTTCTACCACTACTTTTTTTCCTACCTTGGGAGGAATGCTAAGGCCTGAAGGATTAATATCTACATAAATTGTACCTGTCTCGTCTTCTAAAAAGAACCAGCATCCTGAGGGGCACTCTCGGACAATCTTCCCCTCCAATCTGACTGTTTGATCAAGATATTCATCTGGATTAGCAAGAATGTCTTTTACACTAGTAACTCCTTTTTCTGTAATATCAACACCATATTTCTCGCTCTTCTCGCTACTATTGCCACTACTATTACCACTACAACCCGCCATACTCACTACCATTATAAAAATAACCAAAAATAAACCAATTAATTTAATCTTCTTTGCTTTTCTCATCTTTTCTCCTTTTATATTAATATACTAAAAAAATAATTATTAAACTTATCTTAATTCATGTTTAGATATTGCCAGCAGCTTTGGAAAAATATTTTATATAATACTACTTATTCTATTTTTTAGGTAGTAATTCAAATAAAAAAATAAATTATCTCCCCGATTTATAGAAGATTTATAATTATCTAAAATTAGAAGCTCCAAGGTTGGCAATTAATTTTATGCTCAAAATTAAATATGCTTTTTTATTCGTTCTAATCTTAAATTAACAACTTCCGTGTTGTATTGGACCATCATCCTCTATCTTCTTAAGGTATTTTTCTGGATTATTATCAAATGCCTTTTTACATCCTGGTGCACAAAAGTAATAAGTTTTTTCTTGGTACTCACTTTTAAACTTTGCGGTCTTTTCATTTACTTCCATTTTGCATATCGGATCAATAACCATTATTGGTCACCTCCTTTTGTATTGTCCCCCTCTTTACCGGTGGGATATACTTTTTTAACAGCAGAGAAAGACTTATCACAGTTACAGAACTCATCGCCATAGCTAACCCGGCAAGTTCAGGCCTAAAGGTAATTCCGAAAAACGGATATAATATTCCTGCCGCCAAAGGAATAAGGGCAGCATTATAAGCAAAAGCCCAAAAAATATTTTGTTTAATTCTTGATATTACCTTTTTACTTAATTGTATGGCTGCAACTGCATCTAAGAGATCGTCTTTTATAAGCACTATATCTCCACTTTCTATGGCTATATCTGTACCACTCCCAATAGCAATTCCCACATCTGCCTGAGCAAGAGCTGGTGCGTCATTAATCCCATCGCCCACAAAGGCAACTACCTCTCCTTTTTCTTGAAGTTTTTTTACTTCCTTAGCCTTATCTTGAGGCAAGACTTCCGCTAACACATTTTCAATTCCAACTTGCTGGGCTACAGCCTTTGCAGTCCTGATATTATCACCAGTAATCATAAAAATATTAAATTTCATCTTCTTAAATTCTTCAATTGCAGCCTTAGTGGTTTCTTTTAAGGTATCAGTAATAGCGATTATACCAACCATCTTATTATCAAAAGAAATCAACATTACTGTCTTTCCTTCATTTTCAAGTTGAAAAATTCTTTTTTCGACTTCTTTAGATAAAAAAATATTCTTCTCTTTCAATAGTATTCGATTGCCTATAAGTATTTCTTTTCCTTCAACTTTTGCTATTACACCTTTCCCTCGAAAAGTGTTAAAATCTTCGCTAATCAGAAGTTCAATCCCGCTCTCTTTAGCTTTTTTGACAGTTGCCTCGGCAAGAGGATGCGTTGAATTCTTTTCCACACTTGCGGCTATTTTTAACATTGTTTTGTCTTCAATCCCAATACTGTATATATCTGTAACTTCTGGTTTCCCTTTAGTTAGAGTTCCAGTTTTATCAAATATTATAGTGGTAAGTTTTTCGGATATCTCTAGAGCTTCACCATTCTTAATCAGAACACCAAGTTCAGCTCCCCGACCTATTCCAACGGTCACCGCAGTGGGAGAGGCCAGACCAAGAGCACAGGGACAAGCTATCACCAAAACCGAAATTAAACTAGTTAAAGCAAAAAGTAGGGTGTTACCGAGAATTAAATACCAGGCTATAAAAGAAAAAATAGCAATTGCTAATACTAGGGGGATAAAATAATTCACTGCTTTATCCGCGATTCTTTGAATGGGAGGTTTTGAACCTTGAGCCTCTTCTACCAGCCTGATGATCTGAGATAGTACAGTATCTCTTCCTACTTTTTTAACCCTAAATCTAATTACGCCATTTTTATTAATGGTTCCGCCAATGACCTTGTCACCATTTTCTTTTAAAGCCGGGATAGGCTCTCCAGTAATCATTGACTCATCTATATAGCTTTCCCCATCAATAACTTCACCGTCTATTGAGATTTTCTCCCCAGGTTTAACCACTAATATGTCATTTATTTTAACTTCTTCAATAGATATTTCCTGCTCTTCAAAAATTGAGAGTAATTTGCTAATCAATATATCTTTGGGAGGATAGGTAAAATCTTCATGATTGTAACGGTAAATTCTACAGCTGAATGTTTTGTTAATCTTTCCTTCTAGATCTTTATTATTTACTAAAACAGTTGGCGATCCGAAAAAGGGATAATCTTGAAAATTTTCTTGGTTTACTTCGGTTAGCTTGATAGGAACGGAAATATT
>JBGPSO010000155.1:0-4407 GCA_041490145.1 Atribacterota bacterium | reverse complement strand
TTTTTAAAAATCCTCTTTTTTTATTAAAAATAGATAAAAATTAATTATGACAAAAAAGCGAGATACGATTCACGAGATACTAGATACGAATTTGAAGTTGCTAAAAACATAAAAAGGAATATAATTAAGAAAAATTTCCAATTAGGGGGGGATAATGTTGAAAATAAAAGAAGTTATGATACCAGATTTAACTTCCGTATCTGACGATACTCCAATAAAAGAAGCCGTCAAGATTATGAGCCGACAGCTCATGGTAGGCTTACCGGTAGTCGACAATGAACAGAATGTCATAGGAATAATTACGGAAAGTGATGTTGCCAAGGCTTGTTTACCCGGATATTATAAAGAATTACAAAATTCATCTTTTATCCCAGATTTCGACCAATTTTCTAAGCAAGCTAAAAAAATTGCTCATTTGCCGGTGAGAGACTTTATGACTGCTAAGGTCTATTCGCTAGAAGAAGATACCAGCCGAACTGAGGCAGCAAACTTGTTATTCAGAAAACACCTAAGAATAGTTCCGGTGGTGAGATCAGGTAAATTAGTGGGGATATTAACCCCTTCCTCCTTATTTAAAAATGCAATGGAAGAAAATTAGATTAAAAAAATAATAGTTTTTTTATCTCTCCCAATAAACAGGGTTCATTACAACTCATAATAATGAAAAGGAATAAATAATGAATCAGACCATAATTGCCTTAATAATATTCATTGTTACTCTTGTATTTGTGAGCCTGGAAAAGATTAATCGCACTGTAATTACATTAAGTGGAGCTCTTCTATTTATATTAATAAAAATATTAAATCAACATGAGGCTTTTTTAGCCATAGATTTTAATACCATCGGGTTATTGACTGGAATGATGGTGATGGTTTCTATAATTAAAAAGACCGGACTATTTCAATACTTAGCCATTAAAATATCCAAACTTGCTAAAGGTAACATCTTTTACCTTTTATTTTTCTTGAGTATTATTACTGGCATTGTTTCCTCAGTTCTGGATAATGTCACCACTGTAATATTAATTATACCTATAACTTTGGCTATCTGCGAAAACTTAGAAATATCTCCCGTCCCTTTAATATTATCAGAAATATTTGCCGCCAATATTGGTGGAACAGCAACCCTTATCGGTGACCCTCCCAATATAATAATCGGGAGTGCCGCCCATTTATCTTTTATGGATTTTATCCTAAATCTTGCCCCTTTCATCCTGGTTTTATTAATTCTCCTGCCTTTCTTGGTTAGGTTGTTTTATAAGAAAGAGATGTCTCAAAATATTGAGGAAGCCTGGGAAAAAGTAGAAAAATTCGATGAAAAGAAAGCTATCGAGGATACATTACTATTAAAAAAATCCTTGGTTATCTTTTTCTTAACCATATTAGCCTTTATCTTTCACCGTAAATTAGGTTTAGAAGCAGCAACGGTTGCTTTGAGTGGAGCAACTCTTCTTCTTTTAATTAGTAATATTGACCCAGCGGAAACTTTTTTAGAAGTAGAGTGGTCTACTCTCTTCTTTTTTATGGGACTTTTTATTATAATCGCGGGGGTAGAAAAGGTTGGGATTATTCAATGGTTGAGTAATAAAATCATTAATCTGACCAGGGGGAATCTTGCCCTTACTACTTTATCAATTTTATGGGTCTCAGGAATCTCCTGTTCTTTTATTAATAACATCTCCTATACCATCTCAATGGTACCGGTAATTCATAATATCGGGATGATGACTTCTTTTAACCTCAACCCAGTCTGGTGGGCTTTATCTTTGGGCGCTTGCTTGGGAGGGAATGCAACCTTTATAGCAGCCGCTGCAAATTTAGTAGGAGTAAATATATTAAAAAGACAGCATATAGTAATAACCTTTAAAGACTTTTTAAGAGTTGGATTCCATATTATGTTAATATCTCTTGTTCTTTCCTCTGTCTACCTCTTTTTAAGGTATTTGTGGTAATAATTATTATTTGTAGAATGAATAAAAATAGTTTAAGATAAACATAAGAATATATAAAGATATACTACAAGGAAAATTAGTGGTTAATTTTCGAAACTTCCCCTAGAGTCGTGCATAAACGAGGAGTTCGATTATTTTAAGTTAGGCGAAACGGTAACCAAAAGAGGGAATAAATATGGGCACTAAAAACATAGGAAGAACCAGTCATGACCCAGATAATTTAGGGGACTTGGGCGACCTCATCAGATTTCAAATCGATATAGCCGAGCGTTGGCTAAAGCGGGGAGATGAAACTAAAGATATATTTGCCAAATTCTTCTTTTACTTTACGGGATTTAACGCCATCTACTTTTTGTGGAGGAAAATTACTAAACTTGATCACACTAACGAAGGAAAGCACATTGAAAATCTACTCAAAAAATTTGATGAAACAAAGGCTCAAGAAATCCTTGAAAAAATTAGAAGCAGTGTCAATTATTTTTCCCAGCGGCGTCCTATACAGCGAATGGATAAAAGGACTGTTAATAACCCTTATGTTGGAGAGGAATATGAAGGTCGTAAATGGCAAGGATTGTTTCAAGATGAAAATAAATCTGCATCGGAAAGGATTAATGCTATGGGGCAAATTTTGTATCTAGTCAGATCAAATCTTGTCCATGGCAGCAAAGCGGAATCAGGAGATGACCTTGATATTATTCAAAAAAGTATAGAACCGCTAAGGATTTTTCTTGCAGAAACTATACTATGGACAAAGCAACAGTGTCCTTGGGAAAGATAGTCTATGCCGTTTTACTTCGCTTATGGCTCCAACTTGAGCATTAACCAAATGAAAAAAAGATGCCCCAACTCGAAACCCTTTGAAATAGGTTGTCTTAATGGCTATCGCTTAGATTTTACTCATTACTCCTCAGGATGGAATGGGGGTGTCGCAGATATCTTTGTAGATCCTGATAATGAAGTTTGGGGATTGATTTATGAACTTTCTACAGAGGATATCCATCGTTTAGATGATTACGAAGACTACCCAGATGTTTACACTCGCTTTCAAACTTCTATCGAAACTCTAACGGGTAGTATTTCTGATGTATGGGTTTATACCGTTGTTCGTAAGAATAGATTCATTCCACCTACAAAAGCATATATGGATATCATCAAGAAGGCTGCATTAGAGTATCAATTTCCTGAAACATATCGTTCGTATCTTGACACAATTGAAACTAAGTGAGCCATGTGGTTCAAGAAATTCGTCCCGGGTTGCCGCATCGCCTAACACAGCATAAAAGGTTCGTGCCTTACGGCACTCACCCAAATTTTTGCTTCGCAAAAACTTCTTTTATGCTGGGAACGTTATATGAAATAGCGGTTTTCACCATTTTGATATAATCCCCCCCATATGGAATATAATAATGATTTTTAGCCTATTCTAATAACCTATTACAGTAACCCTGAACCATCTCCGGCTACTCTTCCCATCATACTCCCCCGAAACTACCACTGTAAATAATCATATCAAGAGACCGCCCGCCAAGAGCTTTTTTAGTCTGGTTAAAAATATAAAGGCGGGCTAAATTAGATACTTTTTATCGTAGGGTAAATCTCTATTCCTAATCATCGCATGGTTTATCTTCTGTTCCTGCTCACTACTCTACTACGTTTTAAATATTTTTTACCTATCTGCGTGCGAACACGCACAGGCAGAGCAGTATAAAAAATACTAAAAACTACCCTAAGAGATTATAGGTGCGACACCGAGGGCGCTTACAGAGGGAAAACACCGCAAAAAGCCTGAAATTATAGCGTAGAGTTTTTTGCAGTGTTATCCCTCCGGAAGCGCCAAATACAAAAATTCGGGAAAAAATAGACCTCGAAAAAGGAAAAGGCAAAATGATTTTACTGCATTATCTTTTTTACGGAAGGCCTAATTCTCGACAAGTGGATGTTTTTATCCTCTTGCCGTGAACTATGCGCTTTTTCTTCTCCCGGCATGACTTTAAAAAAAATCTCAAAGCAAATATGCTTCCCCCCTAATGAATCATAGCCTAACCTTATTTTTTCGCGGTGCTGAATGTCCCGAGCCAACAGTTTTTGGTCAAAAAAACGAGGCGAGAGGACTGAAACAAGGAGCGAAAAGTAAATAGATGGGGGTTAAGAGGGAGGTCTTAGGGGGGATTTAAGGGGGAAGGAAAATTCCCCGCCCCGTCAGTGTAATTGTAAAATTAGAATAACCTGAGCAGAGTAAATTAGCCAGGTGAATTAGGTTGGTCAAAGTGGCCAGGATTGATTAAATCGGAGTTTAAGTTATCAGGGTCAAATCTTTACAGGCTGACCGAGAATTTTAAAAAATGTACTTTATATAAATCAGATTTTATTAAAGTTAACCGGGTAGGTTACTTATTCGATATTAAAATTGCTTATTTATGTGAAATGGCTTAACTAAAGGCCATCAGTTTATGCA
>JBGPSO010000154.1:0-4440 GCA_041490145.1 Atribacterota bacterium | reverse complement strand
AGCTTCTTTATAAAATTGTATTACTCCATACATTACTCCGTGATCAGTTATAGCTAAGGCAGGCATTTTATGCTTTTTAGCTTGCGTTACTAATTCAGTTATTCGGCAAGCTCCATCTAATAAACTATATTCACTGTGAACATGTAGGTGAACAAAATTTGCGTGCCACACGATAAAACCTCCAGTCTACATCTTGTATCTCGTGAATCGTATCTCGTATCTCCTATCTCGTCGGAAACAATATTTATCAACTAAATTTTTAAATTAATTTTGTAAATATATGAGATTTTGAACTAAAAAAAACATTTTTGCCATTGCCGCGCTCCGATCTATCGGACCGCGGCAATCTCGGAATTGAGATTGCTTCCCCTGCTTTCGCAGGGGCAGGCTTACTTCGCTCCTCGCAATCAGACTGTGTCATAATTACATCTTTTACTGATGAATAAAATATAAATAAAAATCAAATAAATCCCTTATTTTACAAGACTTTTAGCCATTATTATGCTATAATATTAGCATAATCTTACCAGAAAGGAAACCTTTATTATGGCTTATCGATATGGTAATAGATACCAAATCAAACTCTTACCTCAGAGCATAGAAGACTGTATTGCCTCTGATGATCCAGTTAGGGCCTATGACGCCTTTGTAGAAGCCCTCGATTTTAGAGCATTAGGGATTACCCTTGATTCTCACAAAGTAGGCAATTCAGAATACTATCCAAAGGCTATGTTAAAACTTTTAGTCTACGGCTACTCCTACGGTATCCGCAGTTCCCGTAAATTAGAGCGAGCCTGTCATCATAATCTCTCTTTTATCTGGCTTACCTTTGGCCTAAAACCAGACCATAAGACTATAGCCGAATATAGGAGAAGGAATAAATCGGCTTTAGCTAATGTCTTAAAACAGTGTGCTAGGATCTGTATAAAACTCAACCTTATCGAAGGTAATACCCTCTTTTTAGATGGCAGTAAAATAAGAGCCAATGCCTCCATCAAAAATACCTGGACTAAGGAAAAAGCACAAAAGGCTTTAAAACATATCGATAAACGAATTTCTGCTATCCTCACCCAATGTGATAGAGTAGATCAGGCCGAAGAAGGAACCCGCTCTTTAGTCACCATGGATAAAGAATTAAAAGACCAAAAGATCCTTAAATCTAAAGTCAAGGCTATCCTAAAAGAACTGGAAGAAGAAAAGCAAAAATCCCTGAATACCACCGACCCCGAGTGTACCCGCATTAACAGCCTCCAGGGTTCTCATGCCGGCTATAACCTCCAGAGTACCGTAGATGAAAAGGAAGGTCTCATCTTATCTAGCGATGTAGTCAGTGAGAATAATGACCTTAATCAGTTTGCTTCCCAGATCAACCAAGCTAATCAGATCTTAGGCAAGAAGTGTAAGACCGCAGTAGCTGATTCCGGTTATGCCACAACCGAGGAGTTAGAAAAAATAGATCAACAAGGGATCAAGGTCATTGTCCCTTCCCAAAGGCAGGCCAGAAAAGGAGAACCTCATGAATTTGCCAAAGAACGTTTTACTTATGATTCTAAGAATGATTGTTATATCTGTCCCCCAGGACATAAACTAACCTTATCTAGTACTAATAAAAAGAATAAAACATACAAAATTTCCGATAAGAAAATCTGTCTTGCCTGTCCTCATTACGGTATCTGTACTAGATCTAAAACCGGAAGAACCATAGCCCGACTTCTAAACGAAGAAGTAAGGCAGAGACTGGAGGCTCAATATGAAGAACCCCAGTCTCAAGAGATCTATAAACTTAGAAAACAGAAAACCGAGCTTCCCTTCGGACATATCAAACGCAATCTAAAAGTTGACTCCTTCCTCCTAAGAGGTCTAAAAGGAGTAAGGGCTGAAGCCTCTATCCTTGCTACCTGCTTTGATCTTGTTCGTATGATCACCCTCCTGGGAGTACCAGCTTTAGTTAGAGAATTAAGTGCCTAATAAGGGGATAATGCCCTCTTATTTCAAGTAAAATATGATAATATGAGTAAAAATTAGAATAAATATATTTTTTATTTTTATATTAACTTTAAAAATCTTAATTTTTTTTAAGTTACAAAAAATATTGCTAGATAGAATTAGTTACAACACAGTCTGAATGACCGAATATGAAAACTATGCGCTACACGCTATACGCTCTACGCTAGAATACGCGATACGATTTTTTTTATTTAAAAAATACTTGAGCTAATTCCCACCATTTTTTATCTACAGTTTTAAGTTTACTCACCGCTTCTTCCAAAGGTATTCCTATAACTTCATTGCCTTTAAGGGCAACCATATATCCAAACTTTCCTTGAGCAATTAAATCTACTGCAGTTACTCCACACCTAAGACCTAAAATACGATCAAATAAGGTTGGTGAACCGCCTCTTTGGATATGACCAATTACCGCATGGCGCGTTTCTATTCCGGTTTTTTCTTTAATTAAATCGGCCAAGAGATTACCCACTCCTCTTTTACGTAAAATCATATGCCCAAACTGGTCTAATTCTTCCTTTCCGGTATCTATACCAGGAAGTGTTACTCCTTCCGATATCACTATAGAAGCATATTTATTTTTTCTATAAACTTCCTTTAAATGCTGACACATCTTTTCTAGGTCAATTTTTTCTTCCGGAATAAGAGTCCAATCTGTACCAGAAGCAAGACCAGTAAATAAAGCTACCCAACCAGCGTATCTACCCATTACTTCTAAAACCATTATCCTTCGGTGAGAGCGACCTGTGTCTTGTAGGCTTTGCATTGCCTCAATTGCTTTAGTAACTGAACTATCAAATCCAAAAGTATAATCAGTACCGCTAAGATCATTATCCATGGTCTTGGGGGCACCTACTAATTTAATTTTTTTTTCTTTATACAGTTTATTAGCTACCCCTAAAGTATCTTCTCCGCCAATAGCTACTAGCGCATCTAACTTAAATTTTTCTATGGACTCAAGTACTTTTTCCACTCCCTGATCTATCTTATAAGGATTTAATCTTGAGGTTCCTAAGATAGTTCCTCCTCTATCCACTATTTCCCTTACCTCACTTAAGGATAAAGAATTTATATCACCTTTTACTAATCCCCCCCATCCCTCTTCAATCCCATAAACCTCATAATTATAATCCAGAGCTCGATATACCACTCCCCGGATAGCTGGGTTTAATCCGGGGCAATCTCCTCCCCCGGTTAAAATACCTATTCTTTTAATCATATCTATCACGCCTTTCCACTGCAACCAAAGACTCTCATTCTTTCACGAATAACTTCTTTAGCCACTTCTCTTGCTGGTCCTAATAATTTCCTAGGATCTATCTCTTGAGGATTCATTTTTATTATCTCTCTAATTTTTTTAGTAAAAATCATCCGAATGCGAGTGTCAATATTAATCTTACATATTCCTGCAGAAATACCTTTTCTAACCTCTTCATCATTAACTCCAGATGCACCATGCAAGACTAAAGGAACATCAGTTAATTCTCTTATCTTCTCTATTCGAGGAATATCTAATTTTGCAAAAGGTGTACGACAGCCATGGATTGTCCCCACTGCAGCAGCTAAAAAATCAATTTTAGTTAACTCAACAAATTTTGCTGCTTCATAAGGATCTGCCATAGTCTCCTTTACCTTTTCCAGAGCAACTCCTGGCTCATCACTGTCACCCATTTTCCCTATCTGACCTAATTCTGCTTCTACTGGGATATCACAGGTATGAGCCATCTCTACAACTTTTTTAGTTATCTTTACATTTTCTTCAAATGGTAATTTTGAACCATCAAACATCAAAGAGGTAAACCCTGCTCTTAAACATTTTATATTTTGGTAATAATCTGTTCCATGATCTAAATGTAAAGCTATCGGTACAGTAACCTTTTCAGCCATAACTTTGACCATAGCTACAATATTATCCAATCCAGCATATTCTATAGCTCCTTGTGAAGCCTGTAATATTGCTGGCGCCTTTTCTTCTTCAGCAGTTTCAATTATAGCCTGAATAATCTCCATATTATTAGCATTAAAAGCACCCACTGCATACCTTCCTTTTTGTGCTTTTTTCAACATTTCTTTGGTAGTTACAAAAGACATATTTGATTTCTCCCTTCATTTTTTTAATCTATATTTTTTAATTACCTATTACATAAATTCATTTATCGTTATTAATTATATATGAAATTTTATTTATTATAGACTGTTTGAATTTTATTTTCAAGGGAATTTATTAATTCTCCAATTAGCCTATTCACCTATTTACCAATTAAATTAGTTGATAGTGAATATTAGTTAGTATTCAGTCATCCCCCCCCCATCAAATAAACTAATTTAAATTCTTTATTAAACATACTATTGTATCCTGGATTTAGGATTCTTGCTCCTGGCTCCTGACTTCTATTTTTTTCTTTACGCAATACGCGATACGCGATACGAATT
>JBGPSO010000153.1:0-4461 GCA_041490145.1 Atribacterota bacterium | reverse complement strand
GATTTAATTTATTTTACCCGTCAGGCAGATATTCTAATTGCAGCGGTTGGAAAACCTGAAATAATTAAAAGAGATATGGTTAAAGAGGGAGCAATAATTATCGATGTGGGTACCAATGAGGTAGGAGGAAAATTAGTGGGGGATGTAGCTTATGATGAAGTTTTAGGTAAAGTATCTCTCATAACTCCAGTCCCCGGAGGAGTTGGGCCAATAACCAATGTTATGTTAATGCAAAATACCTTAAAAGCAGCGGAGAGATTATTAGATTATTAGTTAGTAAATAGTGAAAATTAATTTTAGTAGGATAAGCAAGTGTATTGATTGTATATTGAAAGTGAGGAAAAAGAATGAAGAAGAGGACTTATAAAGCTGAAACAAAATGGATAGAAGGTAGTAAAACAGAAACAAAAATAAGAGATTTTAAAATTAGCATAGATGAGCCTTTAGAATTTAAAGGAACTAATACTGCTCCTAATCCGGTAGAACTATTATTAGCTGCTTTAGGTGGATGTGTGATCTTAACCTATCGGGACTATGCTAAAAAGTTTGGATTAAATATAGAGGATTTGATGGTGAATCTGGAAGGGGATATGATTCCTGGAGGCTGGCTTGATGAACAGGGTAGAGAGAGGAGAGGATTTAAACAGATTAGATATGAAATACAAATAAGAACAGAAGCTCCAGAAGAAAAAGTTCGTCAGCTTCATGAATTAGTAGAAAAAAAATGTTCAGTGCATGATATATTGAGTAATAGGACAGAAATAAAAAGTAAAATAAATATGGTTAATATTATTTGATAAGATTATCTATCTATTTGTATTTACTCGCTTCATCTTTTCGATATTTATCATTAAGGCAGTGATATCAGCAGGAGTAATTCCGGGGATTCTTTTAGCCTGTCCTAAAGAGATAGGTTGAATTTCGGAGAATCTTTCTCGTCCTTCATGAGAGATACCGTGAATTTTAAAATAGTCGATACCTTTAGGTATTTTATAATTTTCTAATTTTTTAAATATTTTTACTTGCGTTTTTTGGCGCTTAATGTATCCTACGTATTTTATTTGAATTTCCACTTGCTCAGTTACCGCAGTAGGAAGTTTTGATCTTTGGGGATCAATGGAAGCAGTTTGTAGATAAGTTACTTCTGGTCTGGTAAGCAAATTAGCTAAATTAGTGACTTCCAAAAGGGGAGTAGTCTTTAAATTAGATAGTAAATTATTTACTTCTTGAGTAGGATGAATAATTACTTTTTTTAACCTTTCTTTTTCTTTTTCAATTAATTGTTTTTTCTTTAAAAATTTTTTATACCTTGGTTCTGAAATCAAACCAATTTTATACCCATAAGGAGTAAGTCTTAAATCAGCATTATCCTGTCTTAATAAAAGTCGATATTCCGCCAGTCCGGTTCTTAGTCGATAGGGTTCGGTGACACTTTTAGTAACTAAATCGTCTATTTCTACGGCGATATAAGCTTCTGAACGATCCAGAATTAAAGGATTTTTTCCAGCTATAAGTTGTACTGCATTTATACCCGCCATTAGTCCTTGTTCAGCTGCCTCTTCATAACCTGAAGTTCCATTGATCTGCCCAGCCAGGAATAGACCTCTAATCATTTTAGTTTCTAATGAATATTTTAATTGATTGGGATATATAATATCATATTCAATAGCATATCCATATCTGATAATTTCACAATTTTCTAATCCCCTGATAGTGTTTAGAGCCTCCTGTTGGGCATCAGCAGGTAGACTGGTAAAAAATCCTTGGAGATAAATTTCTTTCGTATGGTAACCCTCTGGTTCTAAAAATATCTGATGAGATTCTTTTTGGGGGAACCTAATTATTTTATCCTCAATCGAGGGGCAATATCTAATGGCTGCACTTTGAATAGTACCATTGGAGAGGGGAACCCGATGGATATTATTATGAATTAACTGATGGGTCTTCTGATTGGTTCGAGTCAAAAATACCGAAAAATCTTTATATATTTTGCCCTTATTTTCAAAGGAAAAGGCTAAAGGGATATCGGCACTCTTTTGTTCTTCCATACTGGAAAAATCTACTGTTCTTCTGTCTATCCGAGGCGGAGTGCAGGTATTTAATTTCCCTATTTTAAAACCCAGTTCCTTAAGGTTCTCGGCAAGGTTAATCGAGGCAAGTTCACCTCCTCTTCCTGCTGAGTAGGTGGTTTCCCCGATATAGATTTTACCATTTAAAAAGGTACCAGTAGCTAAGATTACGGCAGGTGAAGAAAATTTTAAACCACTTTTAACGATTACTCCTTCTATTTGCTGATTATTTATTATTAATTCGGTTACCATCTCTTGTTTTAAATCTAAATTTTCCTGAATTTGTAGGGCATGGATCATTTCTTGAGTATATAATTTTTTATCTGTCTGTGCCCTTAAAGCCCACATCGCTGGACCTTTACTGGTATTTAACATTCTTATATGAATAGTGGCTTTATCAGTATTTTTAGCCATTTCTCCACCTAAAGCATCAATTTCTCGAGCTACATGCCCTTTCCCCGGACCTCCAATAGAAGGATTACAAGGCATTAAAGCAATATTATCTAAATTAGAAGTAACCAGAAGTGTTTTAGCACCTATTTTTGCAGCAGCCAAAGCCGCTTCACAGCCAGCATGCCCCGCTCCTACTACAATTACATCATATTGATATTTTTTCACTTTTTAATTCCTCTTTATTCTTAGATTATAGTTTTGCTTAGCATATTCTATTATATTTTAATGTTTATCGCAAGGTAATAAATTTTAAGTTTTTTAAGACCATTTAATCTATAAAAGTAAGTATTAATTTTCCTTGCCTGAAAAATTTTATTATGTTATACTTTAAACGGAGAGATGACCGAGAGGTCGAAGGTGGTTGCCTGCTAAGCAATTGAGCGGGTGTAAGCCTGCTCCGAGGGTTCGAATCCCTCTCTCTCCGCCAGTTTTATGGAAGTAATTTATAAAAAACACTACCCCAAATTTAGATTAAGATTAACTATCCTAGATTAGCTTAGAGAGAAATATAAAACTAGAAAGGATAAAGGGGGAATATCCATTGCTAGATTTTAAAATATATTACCCTCATCTCTGCCTGAATAGGTTAAGTAATGAGGGTGTTGGGTTTAATAGCTTAAGGATAAAGTATCTAAAATTTGCTAATGTTTTTTAGAAAGACATTAGCAAATTTTTTATTTTTTTAATTAAGATTAAAATGATAGATTTTTAAAAATCTAAGAGGAGGTAAAATATGGAATTATCAGATAGAGGTGATTTAAAAGCTGATATTTTAATTGTTTGGGAGAAGATTATCCAGGAATTATTTCCTGCGGCTATCCCAAACAATTGCAAATGGGAAGATATGGATAGTATAATTTCTGTTCTTAACAAGATAAGTTCTGTAAACAGTGTAGCTCATGCTTTATTCCCTGTAGGGGGAGGTCATGATCTAGTAGGGGTAGAAAAATCATATGAGAAAGGAAGTATTGAATTAAGAACTCCTCATTCAGTCAGAATTGTTAAACCCAAAGTATTGGAATTCAATTATTTTCCCAATCATATAGATTGGGCTTATTTTCGTTTAGAAACCGGCGGATTAAAACCCATCACTCCTAATCTTGATTTATCTTTGATTAAAGAAAAATTAACCGAAATAGAACCAGGTCGTTATGTAGAAAAAGAAATATGGGAAAAAGGTTACTTAGGGTATGATAAAAATGGTTATAGAATACTGTTACCTAAAAGTGCAAGAATAATTTCCAGATATTTCAAAGGCTCATTTGTTATATTTGCTCAAAATTCCCTTTATAATAAAAATCATGTGACTTATGACGCCAGGCACGATAAAATGAATAGCAAAAAATTTCGACAGTATATTGAAAAGTGCATTTTAAATTTAAGCAGTAATCCTTAGATGATATATTAATTGAATTTTATTAATCCAAAGGTTAGCTTACCTTAGGGTATGTACTATATATTATAGTTATTTTAATAAAGATTTAAAATAAATAAAAGATAATTGAAGGTGATAATAGGAATGAGTATACACATTGGAGCAAAAGAAGGAGATATTGCCAGTACAGTTTTACTTCCCGGAGACCCTTTAAGAGCGAAATATATCGCTGAAAACTTTCTTACTAAAGCTACCTGCTATAATGAAGTGCGAGGTATGTATGGTTATACCGGAATTTATAAAGGCGAAAAAGTTTCCATTCAAGGCACTGGTATAGGAATTCCCTCCATTTCAATATATGTTAATGAACTTATTTCTAGTTATAAAGTCAGAAATTTAATTCGCATCGGAAGTTGTGGTTCTATGCAGCCAGATATAAAAATAAGAGATGTTATTTTAGCCATGAGTGCATCGACAGATTCGAATATTAATAAAATACGCTTTAATGGGGTAGATTACGCTCCCACTGCCAATTTTCACTTATTAAAAAAAGCTTATGATGTT
>JBGPSO010000152.1:0-4469 GCA_041490145.1 Atribacterota bacterium | reverse complement strand
GAAATAAACATTTCAGAATCAGACGAGTTCAAAGAGAAAATATTATCTTTAAAACTTAATAAAGAACTGCAAGAGAAGCTTATAAAAGAAACAATTCATTTAAAAAATATTCCCATTTTGTCTGCCGAGAGTGGAATAATAATAAATTATTTAGAATGGATTTTAGCTCTTCCTTGGAATAAAAAATATAAAGAAAAATTAGATATAAAATTAGTTAAAAAAACTTTGGATGAAGACCATTATGGTTTACTAGAGGTAAAAGAGAGAATATTAGAATATTTAGCCGTTAGAAAATTGAGTAATAAAAAAAAGGGAGTAATTCTTTGTTTAATAGGACCTCCCGGAGTAGGGAAGACATCTTTGGCTAAGTCCATAGCTCGAGCAATGGATAGAAAATTTGTAAGAGCTTCTTTGGGGGGGGTGCGAGATGAAGCGGAAATACGTGGACATAGAAGAACTTATATAGGCTCTATGCCAGGAAGAATTATACAAGGAATAGTAAATGCAAAATCCAAAAATCCAGTTTTTCTATTAGACGAAATTGATAAAATAAGTATGGATTTTAGAAGTGATCCCGCTGCTGCTCTTTTAGAAGTATTAGATCCTGAACAAAATAATAGTTTTAGTGATCATTATCTAGAAATTCCTTTTGACCTTTCTGAGGTAATGTTTATTACTACCGCTAATAATGAAGAAGAAATACCTTATTCTCTTAGAGATAGAATGGAGATAATTAATCTTCCTGGTGATACTGATTATGAGAAAATAAAAATTGCTCAATTATTTTTGCTTCCCAAACAATTAAATAATCATGGTTTTAAAAAAAGAGATATAAAGATATCAGAAAAAGCAATTAAAAAAATAATTAGAGAATACACTCATGAAGCAGGGGTAAGAGGTTTAGAAAAAGAAATAGCTTCTATATGTAGAAAAGTTGCTTTAAAAATAGTGTCTTCTGAAAAGAAAAAAACAATTAGAATAACTTTAAATAATTTAGAAAATTATTTAGGGATCTCTAGATATAAAAATAATGAAGTTGAAAAAGAAGATATGGTTGGTTTAGCAACAGGTTTAGCCTGGACTGAAGCTGGTGGGGAAGTGTTGTCAGTAGAAACTATAGTAATGCCGGGAAAAGGTAAATTGACTCTTACTGGACAATTGGGAGATGTTATGCAAGAATCAGGAAAAGCTGCTTTAACCTATGCTCGTTCTCGAGCAGCTAAATTTAAAATAGATAATAAATTTTATGAAAATTGTGATATTCATGTTCATATTCCCGAAGGAGCAATACCGAAGGATGGTCCTTCCGCAGGTATAACTATGGCTACCTCCTTAATTTCTTCACTTACCGATATTCCGGTTCGAAAAGATATAGCAATGACTGGTGAAATTACTTTAAGAGGAAGGGTTTTACCAGTAGGAGGTTTAAAAGAAAAAATACTTGCTGCTTACCAATCTGGAATTAAAACTATTATAATTCCTCGAGATAATATAAAAAATTTAGAAGATTTACCTAACCATATTAAAAAAAGATTAAAATTTATTGCGGTTGATAATGTAGACGAAGTTTTAAAAATTGCTCTTACCAGATACCCATTTTAAAATAAATAGGGACACATCCCATTTTTATTAAAATAAATGGGATGTGTCCCTATTTATTTAATTTATTTAATTTATAAAAACTATGAGGGGAAGAGTAGAATAAAATTATTTTTAAATTTTATCGAAAGTCCTCCCCAAGCTGTCAATCTGAAAAACAAAAGTAGGATTAACCGTTAGTTACGTTAAAACTAAAAAATTAAGTGCCTGTGAAATATTTTAATTTTGTAAAAATATTTTATTCGGGAATTAAGGTGGTACCGCGAATAGACTCCTTTCGTCCTTTTAAAAATCGAGAGGAGTTTTTTGTTTTTAAGCTTAAGGAGGAAAATAAAATGAAAAATACAAATAATGAAATTCCATCAGTGTATAATCCTAAAATTGTGGAAGAAAAATGGTATAAATTTTGGTTAGAAAAAGATTATTTTAAAGCAAAAAATAATTTTGATAAAAAAAACAATTATTCTATTGTTATTCCTCCCCCGAATGTTACCGGATCTTTGCATATAGGTCATGCCTTAAATAATACTTTACAAGATATTTTAATTAGATGGAAAAAAATGGAAGGCTACAATACACTTTGGTTACCAGGGACTGATCATGCCGGAATTGCCACTCAGAATGTAGTTGAAAAAGAAATAGCTAAAGAAGGTAAAAGTAGATATGATTTAGGAAGAGAAAAATTTTTAGAAAGAGTATGGGAATGGAAGGAAAAATACGGAAATAATATCATAAATCAATTGAAGAGATTGGGATTTTCTTGCGATTGGTCACGATTAAGATTTACTTTAGATGAAGGTCTTTCTAAAGCAGTTAAAAAAGTATTTGTTCAATTATATAAAGAAGGGTTAATATATCGAGAAAATTACGTGATAAATTGGTGTCCTCGATGTCAGACTGCATTAGCTGATATAGAAGTAGAATCAGTTGAAGAAGAAACCAATATTTATTATATAGATTATCCCCTCAAAGATTCTGAAGAAGTAATCACGGTAGCTACTGTCCGTCCCGAGACTATGCTTGGCGATACCGCAGTAGCTGTTCATCCTGATGACGAAAAATATAAAAAAATTATTGGTAAAACTGCTATATTACCTTTGATGGATAGGGAATTACCTATAATCGCGGATAGTTATGTTGATCCTGAATTTGGAACAGGAGCAGTAAAAATTACCCCCGCTCATGATTTGAATGATTTCGAATTAGGTAAACGCCATAGACTCCAAGTTATTAATTTATTAAATAATGACGGTACTATGAATGAACAGGCCGGAAAGTTTAAAGGTCTAACTGTGGCAGAATGTAGAGAAAAAGTTTTAAATAGCTTGAGAGAAAAAGGGTATTTGAATAAGATAGAAAATTATAAGCATTCTATTGGGCATTGTTATCGATGTGGGACTATTATTGAACCATATCTATCTAAACAATGGTTTGTAAAGATAAAAGAACTTGCGCAACCGGCAATTTCTGCAGTGGAAGAAGGTAAAATTGAATTTATACCTTTTCATTGGACTAAAGTATATTATGAATGGATGAGAAATATCAAGGATTGGTGTATTTCACGCCAGTTATGGTGGGGACATCGTATACCAGCTTGGCATTGTCAAGATTGTTCAGAAATAATGGTAGAATTAGAACCGCCTAAATTTTGTAAGAAATGTAATGGCCATAATTTAATACAGGATCCTGATGTTTTAGATACCTGGTTTAGTTCTGCCTTATGGCCTTTTTCTACTTTAGGTTGGCCGGAAGAAACTGATGATTTAAAATGTTTTTATCCTACTTCCGTATTAGTCACTAGTTTTGACATAATTTTCTTTTGGGTAGCTCGAATGATAATGATGGGATTAAAATTTTGTGGAGATATACCATTTATGCAAGTATATATCAATCCTTTAGTTACAGATGCAGAAGGTAAAAAAATGAGTAAATCAAAAGGAAATGTTATCGATCCTTTAACAGTGATTGATGAATACGGTTCTGATACCTTACGTATTACCCTTGCTTCTTTAACGTTGCAAGGTAATTATATCAGTCTTTCTGAAGAGAGAATTAGAGGATTTAGAAATTTTTCTAATAAAATATGGAATGTTTCGAGATTTTCTATAATGAATTTGGTAGATTTTTATATCGATAAGATAAATAAAGATAATTTAAAAATGACTTTAGCTGATAATTGGATAATTAGCAGATTAAATGAGACAATAAAAAAGTCTACTGATTACCTTAATGAGTATAAGTTTGGAGAGGCGGCCAAAACTATCTATGAATTTACCTGGAGTGAATTTTGTGATTGGTATGTAGAATTTATTAAACCAAAATTATATCAGGAAGATGATAAAATACAAAGAAAGACAGCTCAATACATTCTTTGGTTTGTTTTGGAGAATACTTTAAGACTTTTACATCCCTTTATGCCTTTTATAACTGAAGAAATATGGCAAAAACTACCTCATCAAGGGGATAGCATTATGATTTCACCTTGGCCTCTATATAAAGAAGAATACTTAGATAAGGAGGCAGATAAAAAGATGAGTAAAATAATGAATATTATTAAAACTATACGAAACATTAAGTCAGATATGGACATTCCTTATAGTACAAAGATTGATTTATATTTAAACATTACCGAAAAAGATAAAATAGAATTAATAAAAGAAAACGTTTATTATATCAAAGCAATGCTTAAAACAAATTTATTGGAGGTAGGAACAGATATTAAAAAACCAGCACATTCAGCTACCGGTGTTTTAGAGGGAGTAGAAATATTTATCCCTTTAAAAGATATAATTAATATTCCAGAAGAGATAGCCCGTTTAGAAAAGAGATTAAACAGAATAAAAATTGAACTTAATACTATTTTTAAAAAG
>JBGPSO010000151.1:0-4481 GCA_041490145.1 Atribacterota bacterium | reverse complement strand
CCTGCTCTCCATGATTTATTATTTTTACTTTCCATATTTCCATATTCTCTCTAAGAGGAACAAAGTAAGTGATCTCTACTTCCACATCATTTTTTTTCCCGGTAATCACCGAATATCCTAATCCATGGCGACAGGAGTAACTATCTAATGAGGTGCAAGTTGGTTTCCAACCGGGATTCCAGATGGTATTACCATCTTTAATGTATAAATAGCGACCACCTATATCCATGGGAATATTATTATAACGGTAGCGCGTTATTCGACGCAATCTGGCATCTAAATAAAAACTATAACCCCCCGCGGTATTGGAAATAATCCCGAAATAGTTCTCAAACCCTAAATAGTTTATCCAGGGCAGAGGTGTATCCGGGCGGGTAATAATGTATTCCTTATTTAAATCATCAAAATATCCATACGGATTCATCAATGTTTCCTTCTTGAAATATTTTTTTTATCCTTTGGTAGCTCCAGCTACCAACCCTTGAACGAATTGTTTTTGTAACACCGTAAAAAATATTAAAACAGGAAGACTAACTAATATACAGGCAGCCATCATCCCTCCCCAACGGGCTTCCTGGGCAGTAATATACCTTAGGATACCGATAGCTACTGTTGTGGTTTCATTCCCGGTAAGTACTGAGGCAAATAACACCTCATTCCAAGCCATTACAAATCCATATATTCCAACGGCCGCAATTCCCGGCCTCGCTAAAGGAATGATGACTCTAAAAAGAGCTCCTACTTTAGTGCATCCATCAATTTGAGCTTGTTCATCTATTTCTCTGGGAATCGTATTAAAGTAACCTCGCAACATCCAGATAGAAAAAGGTAGAGAAAAAGAAGTGTAAGTAAAGATCATTCCCCAATAGGTATTTCTCATCGGAAGATCTATAATCTTCCTTATCCAGATAAACATGACAAAATAGGGTATAAGAAAAAGAATTCCGGGGAACATCTGGGTTGATAATACAGATATACTATAGGCAGTTCTCCCTGGAAAAGAAAAACGAGAGATAGCATAAGCAGCTAAAGTGGCAATAACAACAGAAAAAAACATTGTCCCCAGGCTTATTATTATGCTGTTTTTAAAATAATCAAATATTTTAACCTCTTTATTTACAGTCTTGTAATTAACCAAAGTAAAATTACGAGGTATCCAGCTGGGCTCCTTTCCCGGTATTTTACTATCTGAAGCCTGAATTTCTAATCTTGTTTTAAACGAACCAGAGACCATCCAGGCAAAAGGTATTAACACCGATATTAAAATCATAATGACTGCAAAATACAAAAATATCCTTTCCGTTAATCTTTTTGTTGTCCTATTCAATGCTCTACCTCCCCTGGTCGAATCTTTTTAATATATAAAATACTGAAAATCAACATAATTGCCATCAAAACCACCGACATGGCTGCTCCAATCCCATAATGAAAGGAATTAAAAGCCTCTCTTAAAATTAGGGTAGAGGGAACCTCTGCGGCAACACCGGGATCGTCACCCAACATAACATAAAATTGATTAAAGGCATTAAAATTCCATAGTGTGGATAATAGTAATAGAACGGAAGTTATGGGCATAAGAAGAGGAAAGGTAATATGTCGAAACTGCTGCCATATTGAAGCGCCATCAATCCTGGCAGCATCATACAACTCAAAAGGAATAGTCTGTAATCCTGCTAATAAAATTAAACAGGTAAAAGGCCAACCTTTCCAAATACTAGCCACCATCACTGCATAAATAGACTTATCACCAACTAACCAGACCTTCGTCTCTGAAATCAAACCCCAGGATAATAAATATTTATTTACGATGCCTATTCTCGCTTGAAACATAAACCTCCAAACACTATAAGCTACTGAATCAGGAATAATATAAGGTAAAAGTATCAATCCTCTAACAATGGTTCTCCCTATAAATTCCTGGTTTAAAATTAAAGCTACTCCTAAACCGATAAAATAACCAATAGAGATTACCGCAATTCCGTAATAGGTTATGTTCCATAAAGAACGTAAAAATCGCCCCCCTGTTGGACTATTTATATCCAAGCCCTCTAAATAATTACCGATCCCAATAAACGGAGCTTTAGACCAATCACTAATGGTATATAGATCAAGATCACTAAAGCTAATTATAAATCCCCATAACATAGGAAGAATATGAACTAAAATCATACAAATAAGAGCAGGTATAATTAAATAATAAGCAATTCGATTCTTTTTTATTTTCTGAATAAATAAATGCATGTTTTTTTATAATTTTTCATAATATTTTTTCTAAATATATAATCCACCAGTCCACATCATGGTTCTATAAGGAGAGAAAACAGTCTTTCCTTTTTTTGGTACTCAACTGTTTTCTCCTTTTGTTTAAACGAATCTATCTCTCTATTTCTCTTTAGTTAAAGCTCTATCAACTGCCGCAGCTGCCAGGTCTAAATATTCTTTAGCTGTACCTTCAGTATATTTTCCATTAACGTAAGTACTTAAAATATTTTTAAATTCACTGACTACTGCATTTTCAATATCTCCCCAAACTCCTAATGGAGGATAAGCAGTGGCATAAGATAAAGTCTCTTTAAATACTTTCCAAACCCCGGTATTATAATAAGGATCTTCAAAGGCTTCAATCTTTGCGGGTAACATATGAGTCAGGTTCTTGGTATAATCAACTAGTACCTGCTTCTCTATTAGATAATTCACCCAGGCTTTTGCCGCTTCTTTGTGTTTGCTATTGGCAAAAACGACTAAGTTGCTTCCGCCTGAAAAGGAACCTTTACCAACTGGACCCTTCGGAGGTTCGACAATACCATAATTCAAGGCAGGATTCTCGTTTTCAATATTTGCAATGTTCCATGGTCCCATATAACACATCGCCACATTTCCATTTATAAAAGCAGAATCAGCTTGTGGTTGGTTGTATTCAGCACAGGCTTGATCTGCTAATCCCTTCCTTACTAAATCAACATACCATTGCATAGCTATAATACCTGCACCACTATTGAAGGTTGCTTTCTTATGATCTGCACTTAACAGGTCACCTCCGGATTGCCATAAAAGAATAGCCCAGTTATGCAGTAGATCCCAAGCATTGGTCCCAGCCATTGCAAATGCTCTACCCGTCCCAAATTTGGCATTAATTTTTTCTCCTGCCAGCACTAATTCACCCCAAGTCGTAGGTGGTACTGCCCCTGCTTCCTCAAACATATCTTTATTATAGAACAGACATCTTGTCTCCGCAAACCAGGGAATACCATAATAATTGTCTTTGTAGGTGGTAGACTCTAAGTTTGCTACCATAAAACTATCTGCTCCACCAAACCCATTTATATCAATCTGCTCTAACCCGCTAGTAGCAGCAAATTGCGGATTCCAGGTAGTACCTACCTGAGATACATCACATATTGGTTCGATGAGTGACATCGATATTTTTGACCATGCATCACCCCATCCAACTATCTCATAATTAACGGTAATACCAGTCTTCGCTTTGAAATCAGCCGCTGCTTTCTCTAGCCAAGAAAGATGGGAATCATCAGGAGCATTAGGCATAGCCCAAAAGACTATAGTTTCTTGAGCCCAGGCCATTCCTGCATAAAGAAAAAGCACTACTAATACTAATAATATAATTTTCTTTAACATTTTTTAATTTCCTCCCTTTACCAGAACTTTTTTGTACTTTAAAATAAATTTAATCCCCTAGAATATTTTTAATCTTGACCTATCACCCCTTTCACTTTGAAGAAAGAGAAATTGCAGATTCCCGCTTGATTAACTCTACTGGAAGGATAACTTGTCTTGGAGTTCTTCCTTTTTTATGGCCGGAAATTATCCGATCTAAGAGCAACTCGGCTGCTACTTTACCCATCTCTTCTCTTCTTTGTTTTATGGTAGTAAGTGGTGGAATAATATACGGTGAAATATAACTATCATCAAATCCAACTATAGAAACTTCCTCAGGAACCGATATTCCTTTATCATTCAAAGCTTTAATAGCTCCAATCGCCATTTGATCATTCGTGGCAAATATGGCACTAAAATCTAATCCATAGTTATCCAGATATTTTTTTACACTTAAATGCCCACTATCTACGGTAAAATTTCCACTCAGGATAAATTGACTTTTAATTTTTATTCCTTTATCTTTCAAAGCTCTTTTATATCCATTAAATCGTTCTTTAGAAGAATCAATAAAAGGAACCCCTTGAATGACTAAAATAGAAGAGTGTCCAAGATTCAATAAATACTCTGATGCCATATATCCACCACCAAAGTTATCTATTTTTACCGTATCAACATTTAAGCCGTGAGGGTCTCTGTCCAATAAAACGATATTATAACCCCCCTCTATTAGAGAATGAATATAATCATCATCACCACTGGTAGTGACCAATATGGCACCATCGACCTTTTTTGCCTTAAAAAAGTTGACTCCTGCCAGTTCTTCTTTGACAATACGATGGTTTAATGAGATTATAACGTTATAT
>JBGPSO010000150.1:0-4486 GCA_041490145.1 Atribacterota bacterium | reverse complement strand
TGTTTTTGTATTTACCTGTTATCCCTACTCAAGGCTCCTCCTACGACAGCGGGAAAAGCAATCTCTCCTCAAAAGTAGGACAGGCGTCTCGCCTGTCCATTTTATAAAAAGTCAGAAAAAGTTATCGAATTATTGAGCTAGTACAACGGTTCTTTGTCACACTTCAAGAATATATATTTACCTTATTAAATTGCTGCTACCAGCGTAAAAAAATAATCTTTTATATTTTTCTATAACTTAATATTAATACGACAAAATTATTATAAAACCTTTCTTTTTTGTGAAAATTGTTTTATTTTTATTCAACTGTAATTATTACTCCCTCTTCTTTCCATTCCTTCCATTCGAGATTAGCTAATTCCGGTAGTTGGGTGAGATCTTATGGTTCTTTAACTTCTCCAAGTTCTTCTCTTTGGGTAATTACCTTTTAGAAACTTAGAAAGACTTTAGAATTTTGAAATTCTTGAAATTTTTAAAAAATATTATATTTTTAAGTGTGACAGAGAACCGTCCCCTGTCACATTAGAAGCCGTTTTGGCCTCTGTAATCTATCTTTTATTCTTACTACATAATAGGTAATCCAACCAGAAGGTTCTTTCTTCTGATTAAAATCCCATTCTCTCCAACTCCTATAAATTGATTCAGCTTTGTATTTTCCATCTTTATCAACTTTCTTTTCTATTTCTTTCATCATATCGATAAATCTATTATCTTTAACTATTTTACTATTCCTGGATAGGACGTCTACCACATTTAATATATCATACCAGAATAATGGTGCTTTTAATTTTCTAAAATCATTACCCATATAAAACATATAGGGATGCTCTTCTTTGCTTCTTTCCCATAATTTCAATAAACATTTATTACATATATCCTTTTCTTTTTCGTATCCATCAAGTTCATTAAGTAACCGTAACATTATTAAAGTTGCATACGGACAGGGATCGTTTTTCTTGCCGGGTCCACGAAAGGAACCAAGTTCTTTTGATACTTTACAATGGTAACCATTCTCATCGATTAGACTTACCAGGTATCTTATCGACTTTTTTACTAAATCATTATCCTTCAAACCCATTTTAATTAGGGAATATGCTATAGTAGGTGCATCACATAATGCCCATGCCCATGTATCTTCTCCATTTCCACCATATCTTGTTGAAATATTCATAGGTAAGGTAAATGGTCCTTCATCAGAAACATGGGTAAGTACTTTTTGAATAATTTCTGGAATATCCTCCACTGTAATTCCGAGGTCAGCTAAGAAGAATAATTTATGAAATGGTTGATTTGCACTCTTGTGACTATTAAGAACTGTTCCAGGCCAATCCATTAATTCATTCAATATAGTTTTAATTCTATTATCAGCTATTATTGCTTTATTCTTTCCAAGAGTATTAGAAGTAATTAATTTTAATAGCGGGTCTTGGGAAGAAATCCAATCAATAAGTTTTAAATTCATAATAACCCTCCTATACAAAATGGCATAATATCCTTAGTATTACGGATATTTCTTAATAAGGCTGCGAGAATCATTGCCTTAGCACATCCAACACCGCTTTCCACTTTAATGGCGTTCACAGAGCAGTTGAGCTGGCAGGCCCCACATTCCATACATGACTCGAACCTCGCGATTTTGGCTGTATCTTTACCCGGCTTGAATACACCGTGAGGGCAGACCGTGCTGCACATACCACAGCACACAGTTAATACATAATTCTGGTTTGTATTCCAGGGTGTTTATTAGTTTCTTTTTGGCAGTTTCCTGTAATATTTTCATTAACATTATAACCCAACCTCCTTAATAAGACTAGCCCGGATCGCCTAACTTATACAATCCTGGTTTGACTCGGTGATGGCTCCTACGCCAACCAAAGCGCGCTAAAAAATGGTCCCAACGATTTGCTGAGGTGATGATACTATCGCAAATATAAGATTCTGTTTTCCTATCCTCTGTTTTCATTTCTATCTCCTTATTCTTTAATTTTAGAAAAAAATGTTATGTATTATTTTTATTGAATAATAATTATTATTCCTCTTCTTTCCATTCCCGCCAATCGAGATTGGCTATCTTCGCTAGTTGGGTGACTAGTTGAAATTGCCGCACCCTGATAAATCAGGGTTCTCAATGACAGAAAATATCTCACCCCCCACTTTAATCCTCCCCCTCAAGGGGGAGGGAGTATCGGAAGAATCTCCTCTCAAGGGCGAGGGGAGATAAACCTGTCTGCGTGCGTACACCCACAGGTAGGCACGCACAGGCAGAAGAGTGACAAATAACGGGAGACTCTGTCCTATAAAAATAGTTCCCTTTCTATTATCTGCTCGGCAATCTGCACTGCATTTAAGGCCGCTCCTTTTCGTAGGTTATCGGATACTACCCACATTACTAGACCATTTTCGGTAGAGATATCTTCTCTGATTCTTCCTACAAAGACTTCATCCTTCCCTTCGGCAAATAAAGGCAGAGGGTATTCTAATTTTTCCGGATTATCAATTACTTTAATCCCAGGGAATGCACTCAATATTTCTTGAGCTCTCTGCACAGAAATTTTCTTTTTAGTCTCTATATGAACTACTTCTGAATGGGCTCGGTAGACGGGAACTCTCACCGTAGTGGCAACAACTCGTATCTTATCATCTCCCATTATCTTTCTAGTTTCATTTAACATCTTCATCTCTTCAGAGGTATAGCCATTTTCTTCAAAAGACCCAATATGAGGTAGAAGATTATAAGCAATTTGATAAGGATAGACTTTGATCTTAACTTCCTCTCCTTTGGCAATAGATTCATTTTGCTTCTTTAATTCTTCCATAGCCTCTCTCCCGGTTCCAGAAACGCTCTGGTAAGTAGCCACCACAACCCTTTCTATCCCTACCTCATCATAAATGGGTTTTAAAGCAACTACCATCTGGATAGTGGAACAATTGGGATTGGCAATGATTCCTTTATGCCATTTTAAATCATCGGGATTTACTTCCGGCACTACCAGAGGGACTTCGGGGTCCATACGGAAATACTTACAATTATCCACTACTATCGTCCCCTGTTGGACCGCCAGAGGAGCAAAATGTTCACTCACCTCATCACCTGCGGAAAAAAGGGCGATATCAATATGTTTAAAAGAATCTTCTTTTAATTCTTGAACCTCAATCTTTTCTCCCCTAAAATTATAAATTCTCCCAGCTGATCGGCCAGAAGCTAAAAGACTTAGCTTTTTAACTGGGAATTTTCTCTCTTCTAAAACCAGCCTCATCTCTTCACCAACCGCTCCAGTTGCCCCTACTATCGCCACATTAAATTTTTTCATTTTTCTTCACCCACTTTATCTAAATTAAATTCTTTATGAATTGCCCTAACCGCATCTTCTATACGGTTAGAATTAATCAGGCAAGACATTCTTATGCCAGAGGTGCTAATCATATCTATATTTATCCCTTCTTTAGCTAATGCCCTAAACATACTAGCAGCTATAGCCGGGTCACTAGTGATACCTGCTCCAACAATGGATACTTTTGCTACATCAGGTTCTGATATTATTCCTTTAGCTCCAATTTTTCTGCTACCTGTTTAGTAATTTGAATAGCTTTATCAAAATCATTTAGAGCCACAGTAAAGGCTATATCATTAATCTTATTATGATGAGAACTTTGGATAATCATATCTACAATTATTTCTTCTTCAGCCAAGGCTTTGAATAATTTATAAGCTATTCCGGGAATATCAGGAACTTCCTGAACTACAATTTTCCCTACATTAGTCTCCTGGGTTACTCCCCTTACCACAACTTTTTCTAACATCGAATCTGCCTCCTTTATAACCGTCCCTTCTCCCGGGGTAAAAGATGATTTTACTATAATCTTTACTTTATAATTTCTGGCTAAGTCTATAGCTCTATAGTGCATCACTTTAGCCCCTAAACTGGCCATCTCGGCCATTTCATCATAAAAGATGTTAGCAATTCGACGTGCCGAAGGGATAATTCGCGGATCAGCAGTGTAAACCCCACCGACATCGGTATATATTTCACACCTACTTGCTCCCAGCTGGGCGGCTAAGGCAATAGCAGTAGTATCTGAACCTCCTCTTCCCAGGGTAGTGATGTCTCCATTAACATCAATTCCTTGAAAGCCGGCCACAATAACTATCTTACCTTCCTCTAAAGCTGATTTAATCTTCTCCTGGTTTATGGTAGTCACTTTAGCCTTGGTATGGACTGCATTGGTAATAATTCCTGCTTGCATCCCGGTAAAAGAGATGGCCTTCCATCCCAATGCGTGAATAGCCATAGCCAATAAGGCAATAGATACCTGTTCACCAGTAGAAATTAACATATCTAATTCTCGTTCACTGGGAGACCTGGCAATTTTTTGAGCCATCTTGATTAATTCATCGGTAGTGTTCCCCATTGCTGAAACTACTATCACTATTTTCTTTCCTTCTTTTGCTTTCTGTACTATCTTCTTAGCTACTTTCTTAATTTTA